>NZ_RZQT01000024.1:0-65867 GCF_003998485.1 Mesorhizobium sp. M7A.F.Ca.CA.001.04.2.1 | reverse complement strand
TCTGTGGGCCGGCGTCGGGCTGGTGCGCGGCGGCGCCGGCACGGCGCTGGTCGGCACGCCGGAACAGATCGCCGGGCGCATCCGCGAATACCAGGCGATCGGCATCGATACCATCATCGGCTCGGGCTATCCGCATCTCGAGGAGGCCTACCGCGTCGCCGAGCTTCTGTTTCCGAAACTCGGGCTCGGCACCAGGCGGCAGCGGGCGCATGAGAACATCGCCAACGAATTCTCGGTCGGCTTCCATGGCGCCAACCGCCTGCAGGCTTCGTCATGAGCTTTTCCACGCGCCTGCATAGCAACGCCACCGGCTGGCTGCTGCCGGCGCTGGTGATTGCCGGCTGGGAGATTGCCAGCCGCGCCGGCGTCATGCCGGCCAACGTGCTGCCGGCGCCCAGCGCGGTCGCCGAGGCCTTCTGGCGGCTGACGCTGTCGGGCGAACTGATCCGCAACATCGGCGTCTCGACCGCGCGCGCCCTTGCCGGCTTTGCCGTCGGTGGCTCGATCGGTTTTGCGCTCGGCCTTGCCAACGGGCTATCGACGCTCAGCCGCGGCCTGACCGACACGACGCTGCAGATGATCCGCAACATTCCGCATCTGGCGCTGATCCCGCTGGTCATCCTGTGGTTCGGCATCGACGAGGAAGCCAAGCTGTTCCTGGTGGCGCTCGGCGTGTTCTTTCCGATCTACGTCAACACGCTGCTCGGCATCCAGAGCGTCGACCCACAGCTGGTCGAGATGGGCCGCGTCTACGGCATGGACCGTCGCACGCTATTCTTCCGCGTCATCCTGCCCGGCGCGCTGCCGGCGATCTTCGTCGGCCTGCGCTATGCCCTGGGCATCATGTGGCTGACGCTGATCGTCGCCGAAACCATCTCGGCCAGTTCGGGCCTCGGCTACATGGCCATGCAGGCGCGCGAATTCCTGCTGATCGATGTCGTCGTGCTGTCGATCCTGATCTACGCGCTGCTCGGCAAGCTCGCCGACAGCCTCGCCCGCCTGCTTGAGCGGCTGTCGCTTGGCTGGCATCCGGCCTTCCAGAACGGATGAGAGATTGCCCATGACCGCCGCCAGCCTGACCGCAGCCCGTTCCTTCGTCGCCACGCCGGTGCGGCCGATCGGCTCCGTCGAAGGACAGCGGGCCTTTGCCTTCAGGCATGCCGGCAAGCGCTTCGGCGACAAGACCGTGCTCGACGGCATCGACCTGGACGTGCCGGCCGGGCAGTTCCTTGCCGTCATCGGCAAGAGCGGCTGCGGCAAGAGCACGCTGTTGCGGCTTCTGGCCGGGCTCGACCGGCCGACATCGGGATCGCTGTCCTTCGGCGTCGAAGAGGAAGGACACAGCCGCACGCGCTTCATGTTCCAGGAGCCGCGGCTCCTGCCCTGGGCCAGCGTGGTGGAAAACGTCGAGGTCGGGCTGACCGGCATCGCCACCGGTAGCGAAGCGAGGCACCGCGCGCTCGACATCCTCGGCGAGGTCGGGCTTGCCGACCGGGCCGACGAATGGCCTTCGGTGCTGTCCGGAGGTCAGAAGCAGCGCGTGGCGCTGGCCCGCGCGCTGGTCGGCCACCCGCAGATCCTGGCTCTCGACGAGCCGCTCGGCGCACTCGACGCCCTGACCCGCATCGAGATGCAGCAGCTTCTGGAACGCATCTGGATCGCGCAGAAGTTCACGGCCGTGCTGGTCACGCATGATGTCGCCGAAGCGGTCGCGCTCGCCGACCGGGTCGTGGTGATCAGCGAAGGCCGGATCGCGCTCGATCTGGATGTGCCCGTGGAACGGCCGCGCCGGCGCGGTTCGGTGGAACTGGCCCGGCTGGAGGGCAAGATTCTGGATCGGCTGTTCGGGTAGGGCTGTCGGGGGCAGGCCCTGGAGGACCGCCTTCCCCCACTCCGTCGCTGCTTCGCAGCGCCACCTCTCCCCCCTCCGGAGGGAGAGGAAAGGAGCCAAGGTCGGCGAGCTCGCGCTTTTCCTCTACCCCGTCGATCGGGGGAGAGGTGGCCCGAAGGGCCGGAGTGGGGGTCGACGTTTCATCAAGCTCACCCGCTTGACCGGTTCGCCCACACCAACCCGATCAGCCCGACCAGCATGGTGACGACGCCGATATAGAGCCATTGCGACTGGCCGGTCATGAAGCTGCCGCCGACAACGCCGATGCCTTGCAGCGACCACAGCGCGCCGACGGCAAGCACAATCAACGCCAGCAGATTTTTGGTCAGCCTCATTGCCGGATCTCCCTTTTGAAGTCGATTGGTTGCAGCATCGGGACCGCGATAAAAGAGCCAAAGGAAGTGGCCCGGCCGCGCCGAGCTCTACTTGGATATTAATGTTCGATCTTGTCAAACGGATGCCCGATAGCAACACAAAGATCATCGTTGATTGATCATCGCGTGCCGGAAAATCCCTGACAGACTGTTACCCAGCGACTCCAAACGTGTGCCATTGCCACGGAACCGCCAGATCACTGCCGCATTTCCCGCCTTATTTGGCACCTAACGGCTGGGGTCTGTCAAAAACGGAGCCATCCCCCAAATATGAAGAACCCAAAACAGACCGCGATTGTCGCGGTAACGATCGCTGCTGGCCTGATGGTCGGCGCTTCTTCGGCGACCGCCGCCGCCCAGTGCGGCCGCGCCTCGTGGTACGCCCTGCACTCCAGAACCGCCTCGGGCGAGCGCATGAACCCGTCGGCGATGACCGCCGCGCATCGCACCTTGCCTTTCGGCACCAAGCTCAGGGTTACCAACAAGAACAACGGCCGCAGCGTCGTCGTGCGCATCAACGATCGCGGTCCGTTCATCAAGGGACGCGTGCTCGACCTGTCGAAGGGCGCGGCCGGCCAGCTCGGCTTCATCGGCTCCGGCCACACTTCCGTGTGCATGGCGCGCGTCTAGAGCTTCCTGTGTCCGGCAAGGGCCGGACACATTACCTACACATTTCGCAGCCGCACACTGAGCCGGCTGGCACCGTTCGGCCCCGATTTCCATGGCCTTGAACCAAAGAAGCATTGGTCACGCAGCGTGACGTATTGCATCGCAGCAATTAGTTGTTAACTTCCCCGCGAGACATTTAGGCTCGGCGCTGCTCGTCGTCCCTTCGGTCGCAGGCAGCAGCGGGGTTTCTCGATGTTCTACCAGCTCTATGAGATGAACCACGCCGCCCTGCAGCCGGCGCGCCTCTATGCCGACGCGGTGCGGATGTTCTACTCCAATCCGCTCAATCCGTTTTCCCACACGCAATGGGGCCGTTCGATCGCGGCGACGGCCGAACTGTTCGAGCGCACCACGCGCCGCTACGGCAAGCCGGCCTTCGGCCTGAGCAAGACCGTGGTCGACTGGAAGAGCGTCGAGGTCGCCGAGAAGACCGTCTGGTCGAAGCCGTTCTGCAATCTCGTGCGCTTCGAGCGCGCTGTCCCCGCCGGGCGCAAGCCCGATCCGAAGCTTCTGATCGTGGCGCCGATGTCTGGCCATTATGCGACGCTGCTGCGCGGCACGGTGGAAGCGATGCTGCCCTATGCCGACGTGCACATCACCGACTGGGTCGATGCCCGCATGGTGCCGCTTGCCGACGGCCAATTCGATCTCGACGACTACATCGACTATGTCATCGACATGCTGCACACGCTGGGGCCGGACACGCATGTGATGGCGGTGTGCCAGCCTTCCGTGCCGGTGCTGGCCGCCGTGGCGCTGATGGAATCCAAGGGCGACCCGTTCGTGCCCTCGACGATGACCTTGATGGGCGGGCCTATCGACACGCGCAGCAACCCGACCGCGGTCAATCTGCTGGCGCAGGAAAAAGGCATCGACTGGTTCCGCGACAATGTCGTGATGCATGCGCCGTGGCCGGTGCCAGGCTTCGGCCGCGAGGTCTATCCAGGCTTCCTGCAGCTGTCCGGCTTCATGAGCATGAACCTCGATCGCCACATCATCGCCCACAAGGACTTCTTCATGCATCTGGTGAAGCATGATGGCGACAATGCCGAGAAGCACCGCGATTTCTACGACGAGTATCTGGCGGTCATGGACCTGACGGCCGAATTCTACCTGCAGACCGTCGACACCGTCTTCGTGCGGCAGGCCTTGCCAAAGGGCGAGATGACGCATCGCGGCACCAGGATCGATCCGTCGGCGATCCGCAACGTCGCGCTGTTCACGGTCGAAGGCGAGAACGACGACATATCAGGCCTTGGCCAGACCAAGGCGGCGCATGATCTTTGCCCCAATATCCCGGCTGAGCGGCACGCCCACTACATGCAGCCGGCGGTCGGCCATTACGGCGTGTTCAACGGTTCTCGCTTCCGCTCCGAAATCGTGCCGCGCATCGTCGACTTCATCACCAGCTATGGCCGCCAGGAGCGTGTCGCGGTGAAGCCGAAGCTGGTCCGCGCCGCCAAGAGATAATGCACGTCGTCCAAAATTGCGGGTTTTGGGACGATGACCTGCATAAAACCAAGCTTAACGGCGACAAACCGTGCGATTGACCGGTAAAAGCCGGCCGGCTGGCTGATTCTGTTGCACAAGTGCCGCTGTCCAGCCCCTCGGGTAACCATGCCGACAATCCGACCGTCGTCGTAATTGACACGGACTGTAAATCCCCCTTAACCTTTCGTTAATAACAAAGGGTGAGCGGGGACAATGATTTCCTCATCGATGGCGCGACGGCTGCGCGTGTATGTGGCGGCCGGGCTGGCAATGACGGCGGGCTGGGTGGCACCGGCCCTGGCGGGTGGAGCGATGGCGACCGGGGGGCTCACCTCGCAGCCGATCGGCCACTATGATTTCTGCAAGCTGCATCCGGGCGAGTGCTCGATCCGCCCGGCCAATCTGGCGCCGGCTCCGATGACCGACGCGCTGATGCGCAAGCTTCTCAATGTCACCGCCAGGGTCAACGCCGCTGTCAAGCCGATGAGCGACATGGACATCTACGGCAAGGACGAGGTCTGGGCCTATCCCGACAAGGGCGTCGGCGATTGCGAGGACTATGTGCTGGAAAAGCGACGCCAGCTTTCGCGCATGAGCATCTCGCTTGCCGATCTTCTGATCACCGTCGTGCGCAAGCCCGACGGCGAGGGCCACGCCGTGCTGACGGTGCGCACCGACGAGGGCGACTATGTGCTCGACAATCTGACCGACAAGGTCAAGCCATGGGACGCGACCGGCTATCGCTTCCTCAAGCGGCAGGCGATCGACAACACCGGCCGCTGGGTCTCGATCCGCGGTGGCCAGCAAGTTCTGGTCGGCGCGGTTCAGTAGGCACCAGCAACGGCGGCTTCCCTAGGGGCGGCATCCAACGCTTCGTCATCCCAGGGCGGAGCAGGAGCGAAGCTCCGTCGCGAAGACCCGGGATCCATGCCGTGATGCCGATGAAGAACGCTGCGGCGCAGGAACAGGCGCCTGCAATCGTCATACCGTCATCACCAGATCTTTTGCCCCGTCGCGACGCTCGCAACTCGCGGCATGGATCCTCGGGTCTGCGCGCCCGCTCCGCCCGTGGATGACGAAATCGATGGGCCCTCCGCCAGAATTCGCATTTCTCCGTGAACCATTTCGCTCCGGCCAGCGACACACAGCCGTGAACCGAAACCAACCATGGAGACTTCAGATGACTGCTTTTCTGCGAAACACCCTTCTTGCCGCTATCGCGGTGTCGAGCATGGCCGGATCCGCCATGGCCGATCAGACCACCAGCTGTGCCAAAACCAACCTCAACGACCTCTGGGCCGGCCGCTGTTGCGGTGATGCCGGGGCGTCGGACTGCCTGGGCGGCGGAAACAATGGCCACGACCACGGCGATCATGGCCGGGGTGGAAATGGCGGCACCGCCGGCAAGAAATGATCTCACCACTGTGCCCGCCGGCGGGCCGCCGGCGGGCAGTGTCCTCGTGAGGCAGGCGAACTTGTACCGGCGCGGACCGTCAGGCTACGGCCGCTGGTTTAACGCCGCGCGGATCGATGCGGTGATGCGGCGAAGCTCGGTTTCGTCGAGTTTCTCGATGTTTTCCGCCAGCAGATTGGCGAGCTCGGTGGCGGCGGGGGAAAGACCCGACGTGTCGAGTTTTACACGCGGGTGCGAGGCCTCGGCCAGCCGCGCCAGTTCCTCGGCATCGTCCCAGATGATGTTGAAATAGCCGATGATCTTCTGGATCAGCGTCCAGGTCGGGGCGCCTCGCCTGCCATGTTCGAGCGCCGACAGATAGGCGGCGCTGACGCCGATCGCCGCCGCCATGTCCTTCTGGCGGACACCGCGTTCGCTTCTCAGCGTCCGCAGCTTCTCGCCGAACGGGGTCATGCGCCCGTCCTCATGAACGGACCCGCCGCAGGCGGATATAGAGCGCACCCGAACCGCCATGATTGCGGGCGGCATGATCGTGGCTGGAGACGAGCGGCCGGAAGGCAGGCGTCGACAGCCAGGCCGGCACGGCGCGCCGCAACACGCCATCGCCGCCGGAAGACGAGCCCTTGCCAGTGATGACCAGGACATAGCGGACGCCGCCGGCATGCGCCCGGTGCAGGAACGAGAACAGCAGCGAGTAGGCTTCGTCCTGCGTCATGCCGTGCAGATCGACGCGGCCCTCGATCGGCAGCCGGCCCTTCGACAATTTGTCCAGCGTCGGTTCGTCGAGGCGGTGCGTGACATGCTGCGCCTTCGGCTTCGCGGTCCCTGCGACATTGGCGACGGGCTGGGCGGGCTGCGACTGGCTTGGCTTGGCCTCGGCAGGAATTTCGGGGATGTCGACGGCAAATTTCCCCTTCAGCGGCTTGGCCGTGCGCGCCACCAGGTTCCACAGAACCCGGTCGTCCTCGCTGAGCTTGTCCGGGCGCCGGGTCATCGGACCGCACCCGCAATGAGCGCGCGCGGCACCAGCGCATAAAAATCCGCGGCATTGCGGACCACGCCGGCGATCTCGCCGGCAGCATCGCCCGAACCGGCGAACAGGTCGCCCCGCGCCGGCCCGGTGATGGCGGAGCCAGTGTCCTGCGCGATCATCAGGCGCCGGAATGGTTTTGCGTCGAAGGCGGCGAGCGTCGGCGCGTCGATGTAAAAGGGCGTGCCGAATGTGTGCAGCAGGCGGTCGACGGCGATCGAGCGGCCCGGCGTCAGCGGCACCTTGGCGGCGGCGATCGGACCAAGGGCAACGTCCTCGACATCGGCCGGGCGGAAGAAAATGTAGGAGCGGTTCTGCCACAGGATCTCGTCGACGCGGTCCGGATGCGCCTTGAACCATGCGCGGATCGATTGCATCGTCACTTCCGCCAGCGGGATCTCGCCAATCTCGCTCAAGATCCTGCCGGGTCCGGTGAAGCGCTGGCCGGATTTGGCGGCATAGGTGACGCGGGCAAGCCGGCCGTCGGTCATGGCGAGGCGTGCGGCACCTTGCACGTGAATGAAGAAGGCATCGACCTTGTCGGCCAACCAGGCGATTTCCAGGCCCTTGCCATCAAGCGCGCCGCGCTCGATCTCGCCACGGTCATGATATTCGACCGGCCCGTTCGGCGTCTGGCGCGCGAAAGCGAGATAGGGGTCCAGGCCCGGCGGCCGGTTTGCGTCATCGATATCGACGAGATCGGCCGGGCGCGACAGCAGCGGCACCGAAAACCGGTCCGTGCGCACCGGTGACGCCTCGACTTGCGGTTCATAGAAACCGGTGACGAGCCCATTTTCGGCAGGGATAAGCGCCGGGACAAAATGGCGCTCGAAGAAGGCGCGGGCCTCCCCGCGGGTCAAAACCGGCGACCGATTCGCCGGCGAAACGGTCCGGGCCTCGGCGTAGGCATCCGCAAAGGCGTCGAAGTCGACGCCGAGCGCGCCGCTGCGATAGGGTTTGGTCAGGACATGGAAGGCGGAGCGGCGAAAGGCGGCGAAGGCCGCCGAATGGTCGTCATCGTTCCAGCCGGGCAGATCGCCGAAGGCTTTCTCGACAAAAAGAGGCGATAGCGACACCGGAGCCTCGCCGCGTATTCCCTAGTCTTCTTCCTCGGTGGCGACGAGCTTCCAGTTCGGATCGCGCGAGCGCGTGTCACGGGCGAAGGTCCAGACATCCTTGACCTCGGCGACGGTTTCCGGGTCGCCGTCGATGACGGCACCGGCCTTGTCGCGGGTCGCCGAAATCAGCTCGCTGATGATGCGCAGCGTGACATGCGCCTCGCCGCCCTTCATCTCGGCCGAGACGATATCGGCCTTGTCGATGCCGACGAAGGAGGACTGGATCTTTTCCGCCTTGGCCTCGCGCTCGCCGATGGCGGCGACAAAACCGTCATAGACCTCGCGCGACAACAGGTTCTTCAGCGTTTTGCGATCGCCGTCGGCATAGGCCATGACGATCATCTCATAAGCCATCTTGGCGCCGTCGACGAAACCCTTCGGCTCGAAGGACGGATCATTGTCCTTGATCGTGCGCAGGCCCTTGTTGAGGTCGGTATCGGGCTTGGCGAAAGCGTCGATCGCGGCATAGGCGTCGGGAGCCGGCTCGCCTGGCGGACGCTTGCGCGGCAGCGAGACGACGTTTTCGGATTTCTGGGCGGCATCCTTGTCGTTGGTGCGAGCCGCCGAATAGGGATCGAAGGGCGGCCGTTCGCTGCCGGTGCGGCGGCCCAGCACATTGCGCAGCTGGAAAAAGATGACCACCGCCGCAATCAGGAAGAAAATCGTGCCGAAGTCGAAGAATCCCATATCTTCCGCCAATCAATCCCTGCCCTGTGGCCGGACCGTCAGGCCCAATGGCCGCGGTCGCATAGCGTTCAACATTCAAAGCATATAGAACGCAAGGCGCAATCATTCAAATCAAAGGCAGGCATACCTATCTAACAGCCTCAGTGCCAGCGGCGATTGCCAGCTGGCGGCCAAAACAATCAAAACGGTCATAACGATCGAAAAAGGTTGGCAAGACTTGCGCATTTCGTTGCTTCCCTTCTTTCTCCTTGCACTGCCGCTGCTGGAAATTGCCGGTTTCGTCATCGTCGGCCGCGAGGTCGGCGCGCTGGCGACGGTCGGCCTCGTGCTGGCCTCGAGCATCGCCGGCGTGCTTTTGCTCCGATACCAGGGTTTTGGTGTCATGGCCCGCATCCGCACCGAGATGGCGGCCGGCCAGAACCCCAGCCGCCACCTTGCGCACGGCGCCATGATCGTGGTTGCGGCGATCCTCCTGATCATCCCCGGCTTTATCACCGACATCATCGGCCTGCTGCTGTTTCTGCCGCCGTTGCGCGACTTTGCCTGGAGCCGGTTCAAGGGCCGCATTGTCGTCGCTACCGATTTCTCGACCGGCGGTTTTCGTGGCCGCCAGCGCGACAGGGTCATCGACCTCGAAGACGGCGACTATTCGCGCGAGGACGATCTGAAGCGCGGCCCGGATCACAACTCGCCGTGGCGCCGCCTGAAGGACGATTAACGCGCCGTCCCATCTCCATGCCGCAGCCGGGAAGCAAGGCGGCAAACCTTGTCTTGTCATCCCCGCCATGGTAGCGAACGCCCGATTTCAATTCGGTCAGCGACGCTGCCCAGGCAAGAGGACAAGGCTTATGGCCAGCAAAGATGACGCGCCGGTCGGCGCAGCCAACGGAAACGGCAATGCGGCGCAGCCGTCGCTCAACGTTCTGGCGCAATATGTGAAGGACCTGTCCTTCGAAAGCCCCGGCGCGCCGAATTCGCTGCGCGGCCGCGACAAGGCGCCGGGCATCGCCATCAATGTCAACGTCAACGCCAACCCGCTCTCCGACAAGCAGTTCGACGTCAATCTGACGCTCAACGCCAAGGCGTCCTTCGACCAGGAAGTGCTGTTCAATGTCGAGCTGGTCTATGGCGGCGTGTTCGCCATCGCAGGCTTTCCGCAGGAACACATGCTGCCGATCCTGTTCATCGAATGCCCGCGTCTTTTGTTCCCGTTCGCCCGCCAGATCATCGCCGAGGCAACCCGCAATGGCGGCTTCCCGCCGCTGATGCTCGACCCGATCGACTTCGCGCAGATGTTCCAGCAGAAGCTGGCGGAGGACCAGGCGTCGTCGAAGGTCCAGGTGAGCTGAGGCCTACTGTCTCGTAAGCGTTTGAAAAGCCCGGCCTTGCGCCGGGTTTTTTGTTTGGTGCTGGCGGGACAGCGAATCCTGACGAAGGCACGGTAGCTGCTGCCACCTTCACCCCCGCCAACCTCAATCATATGTCAAATCCGTCGCCTTGCCGCCGAACACCCGGTAGGCATAGAACGAATAGAAGATGATGATCGGCAGCACGACCACGGTGCCGGCCAGGATGATGGCCAGGCTTTCCGGTGCCGAGGCCGCCTGCCAGATGGTCAGGCGATCCGGCACCACGAACGGGTAGAACGACCAGGCGAGGCCGGCAAAGCCGAGCGCGAAGATGGCGGCCAGCGTCAGGAACGGCGTCAGCGAATGGCGGTCGTCGGGCTTCGGCAGGTGGAAGGTCTGCCGCCACAGCCACAGGAACAAAAGCGCCGACAGGATCGGCAGCGGCGACAGATAAAGCATCTCCGGCCAGACGAACCATTTGTCGAAGATGCGCGGGCTGGCGAAGGGCGTCGCCAGCGACACCGCGGCCATGCCGAGCGCGGTCAGCACCAGCGTCGTGCGCAGCCAGCGCACCGCCTTCTTCTGCAGCTCGCCTTCGGTCTTGTAGATCACCCAGGCGGCGCCCATCGCCGCGTAGGCGGCGGCAAGGCAGAACGCCACCAGCACGCCGAACGCCATGCCGCCGAGGCCGACATCGAGGCCGAGCACATAGACACCCAGCATGTAGCCCTGCGCCAGCGAGGCGATGAGCGAACCCAGGAAGAAAATACGGTTCCAGCGATGCTTCCGGCCAGCTGGCACCTTGGCGCGGAAATCGAAGGCAACGCCGCGCAGGATCAGCCCGAGCAAAAGCACGAAGACCGGAATGTAGAGCGCCGTCAGGATGACGCCATGCGCCAGCGGGAAGGCGACCAGCAGCAGGCCGACGGCCAGCACCAGCCAGGTTTCGTTGGCGTCCCAGAACGGGCCGATCGCGGCGATCATCGTATCCTGTTCGGCGTCTTCGGCGGCGGCGAACAGGATGCCGATGCCGAGATCGAAACCATCGAGAATGACGTAGATCAGGATGGCGAGGCCCATCAGGCCGGCGAAGATGAGGGGAAGCGCGGTTGGCCAGTCGAAGCTCATCTTCTTCTCCTACTCGCCAGCCGCCGGCTGTGACATGGCGGCGTTCATGACGCCCGGCAGCGGCGATGAATCGCCGTCCTTCGCCGCCTTCAGCGCCAGGTGCACCAGCACGCCGAGATAGGCGATCAGCAAAAGCACATAGAGAACGAGGTAGGTCGCCAGCGTCAGCGCGACATGGCTGCCCGCCACCGGGCCGACCGCGTCTCCCGTTTTCAGCACGCCCGTCACCAGCCAGGGCTGTCGGCCGATTTCGGTGGTGTACCAGCCGGCCAGCGTTGCCAGCCAGCCCGACAGCGCCATCGGTACCATCAGCATGGCGAGCGGCTTCGGCAGGCTGTGCCGGCGCTTGAGGAAGAAGGCGGCCGACCACGAGACGAGCAGCATCAATATGCCTGTGCCGACCATCACGCGGAAACCCCAGAACACCGGAAAGACCGGCGGATGGTTGCCGGGATAATCGTTCAGTCCCGGCACGACACCGCTGGTCGAGTGCCGCAGCACCAGGCTGGCGCCGTCGGGAATGGCGATCTCGAATTTGTTTTCCTTCGCGGCCTCGTCGGGAAGCGCAAAAAGCACCAGCGGCACGTTGGGGCCGGTGTTCCAGTTGGCTTCCATGGCGGCGATCTTCTGCGGCTGGTGCTCCAGCGTGTTCAGCCCATGCTGGTCGCCGGCGAAGATCTGGATCGGGATCAGGATCGCGGCCGTGAAGACGCCGGTGCGCAGCGCCTTCCACATCGATTCCGAACGGTCGCCGGTGAGATAGCGCAGCGCCGACAGGCCAGCGATCAGGAACGACACCGTCAGCCCGGACGCCAGCAGCATGTGGGTCAGCCTGTAGGGCATCGACGGGTTGAAGATGATTGCCCACCAGTCGACCGCATGCGCCACGCCGTCGCGCATCTCGAAGCCGGCCGGCGTCTGCATCCAGGAATTGAGCGCGATGATCCAGAACGCCGAGACGGTGGTGCCGCCGGCGACAAGCACCGTCGCCAGCGTGTGGATGCGGTTGGAAACGCGGCGGAAGCCGAACAGCATGATGCCGAGGAAGGCCGCTTCGAGGAAGAAGGCGGTGAGGATCTCGTAGGCCAGCAGCGGCCCGGCGATGTTGCCGACCTTTTCCATGTAGCCCGGCCAGTTGGTGCCGAACTGGAAGCTCATGGTGACGCCCGAAACCACGCCCATGGCAAAGGACAGCGCGAACACCTTCACCCAGGTGAAATAGGCGCGCATCCAGGCGGAATCGTTGGTCGCGTTGTAGCGCAGCTTGAAGAACAGCAGCACCCAACCCAGCGCAATGGTGATCGTCGGAAATAGAATGTGGAATGAAATATTCGCGCCGAACTGGATACGCGAAAGTATGAGCGGGTCCATGATGGGCTCCGGCTGCTGCAAATACTCGCGAAGAATAGGCCCGAAGCGAGTTCAGGTCAAAGCGGCGTCCTGCCGCGAGGCTGAACGCCACAGGACAATTTTCCCGGTTGCATGCCGCGCAACTCCGGGCCTGTGCGCCGCACCTGCAATGGCCGGCCTGCAACGATTGTCGAGAACTGTCAGCAGGGCATTGGCTTGCGGTTGCAAGCACCGACATTCGGCCTATATCAGGGGACCTCTTTCAAGCAGCCGTTTTCATCCATGCCTTCCATCCTGTCCATTTCCGGCGTCTCCAAGACCTACGCCACCGGTTTTACCGCGCTCAAGGAAGTCAATCTCGACATTCAGCGCGGCGAAATCTTCGCGCTGCTTGGGCCCAATGGCGCCGGCAAGACGACGCTGATCTCGATCGTCTGCGGCATCGTCAACCGCTCGTCGGGCACCGTCACCGTCGACGGCCACGACATCAACAAGGATTATCGCGCCGCGCGCGGTCTGATCGGGCTTGTGCCGCAGGAACTGACCATCGATGCCTTCGAGAGCGTCTGGGCGACGGTCAATTACAGCCGTGGCCTGTTCGGCAAGCCGGCCAACCACGGCTTTGTCGAGAAGGTGCTGCGCGATCTCTCACTGTGGGACAAGAAGGACGCCAAGGCGATCACCCTGTCGGGCGGCATGAAGCGCCGGCTGATGATCGCCAAGGCGCTGTCGCATGAGCCGCGCATCCTGTTCCTCGACGAGCCGACCGCCGGCGTCGACGTCGAGCTGCGCCAGGACATGTGGGCGATGGTGCGCCGGCTGCGCGAGGACGGCGTCACCATCATCCTCACCACGCACTATATCGAGGAAGCCGAAGCGATGGCCGACCGCGTCGGCGTCATCAACCGCGGCGAGATCATCCTGGTCGAGAACAAGGCCGAACTGATGCGCAAGCTCGGCCGCAAGCGGCTGGTGCTGGAACTGCGCAATCCGCTGACGGCCATTCCCGAGGCGCTCTCGCGCTATGCGCTGGAATTGTCGCCCGATGGCGGGCAGCTGACCTACACCTATGACAACCAGGCCGAGCGACCCGGCGTCGCCTCGTTGATGCGCGATCTCGAGGCCGGCGGCATCCAGTTCCGCGATATCGACACGCAAAACTCTTCGCTCGAGGAGATCTTCGTCAATCTGGTGAGGAGGGAGCCATGAACCTTCGCGCAGTATGGGCGATCTACCGGATGGAAATGGCACGTGCTTTCCGCACCGTGCTGCAGAGCATCGTCTCGCCGGTCATCTCGACGTCGCTGTATTTCGTCGTCTTCGGCTCGGCCATCGGCTCGCGCATCACCGAGATCGACGGCATCAGCTACGGCGCCTTCATCGTGCCGGGTCTGATCATGCTATCGCTGTTGACGCAGTCGATCTCCAACGCCTCCTTTGCCATCTATTTCCCGAAATTCGTCGGCTCGATCTACGAGCTTCTGTCGGCGCCGGTCTCCTATCTGGAGATCGTCATCGCCTATGTCGGCGGTGCCGCGACCAAGTCGATCATCCTCGGCCTGATCATCCTGGCCACCGCCTCGCTGTTCGTGCCGCTCACCATCCTGCATCCGTTCTGGATGCTCGCCTTCCTGGTGCTGACGGCGGTGACCTTCAGCCTGTTCGGCTTCATCATCGGCATCTGGGCGAAGAGTTTCGAGCAGCTGCAACTGGTTCCTCTGCTGATCATCACGCCGCTGACCTTCCTCGGTGGCAGCTTCTATTCGATCAACATGCTGCCCGAGGTCTGGCGCACGATCACGCTGTTCAACCCGGTCGTCTATCTGATCAGCGGTTTCCGCTGGAGCTTCTACGGCAAGTCCGACGTCTCGGTCGGCGTCAGCCTCGGCATGACGGTCGTCTTCCTGCTGATCTGTATAACGATCGTCGCCTGGATATTCAGGACAGGGTATCGGTTGAGGAATTGACGGCAGAACGCCGCCAGGTCTGTTGAGATTCAGGTCAGGCCGGCCTCACCTGAATATCGATACATCTAGATCGCCTTGACCAGCCGCAGCAACCCCAGCATCTCGACATACGTCCCCTTGCGGAAGGCGATGTAGACCGGCTCCTCGACACCGTGGAAGCGGCGCTTGAAGGCCGCCTGGCCCTGCAGGTTGAACCTGCGGCGATTGACCCAGGGCGAATCGTAGGCGCGCTGGAAGGCATTGCGCCAGAAATCGCTTTCGGCAAAGCCGCTTGGCCCGATATCGAGCATCGGCGACAGGCCGAGCGTGACCACCGAGATGCCCTCTTCGCGAAAACGATCGACGGCGAATTTGGTCAGGCCGACCTCGGCATGCGGCGAAGCGTCGATATGCTTGCGCTTGAAGGCCGTCGTGTAGCCGATGACCTTTCCGTTGCGGCACAGCGGGTCGAAGTCGAGCAGAGCGACCAGTCCGCCGTCGGGACCGTGCAGGACGAAACGGCGCATGTCGGTGCCGAGATGGTCGGCAAAGTGGCGGTTGAGAAAGCCCATCTCCCAGCGCTTGACGATGCGGTCGCCGCGCCAGTTTTCCGAAAGCCGGGCAATTTCATCCAGAAAAATCGTGCGCTTGTCCTCGTCGAACGAAAAGCCTTTCTTCAGCAGCCAGCGCTCGGAGTAGCGCACGGTCTCGTTGCGCTTCCCGGAAAAATCATGCTCGGGCAGGGTGAGGCGGGTGTCGATGCCGAGGCGATTGACCTTGTAGCCAAGGCCGGCCAGCACGCGTGCGGTTTCCTCGCCGACCTGCACGAACCACGGGCTGCCGGCGGTCTCGACGAAGCGCTTGATGTAATCGGCCCGACGCGCCGGAGCCGCCACCGGGTCGCCGAGCGCGAAATGGTGCTTCATCTTGGTACCGAAGGCGATGTAGCCGTCGGCGTCGCCGAAATAGGAGAGCTTGCCTTGCACGGCGGTGGAATAGGCGAGCGAGAAGTCGCCATAGCGGCGCACCAGTGCCAAGCGTTCGACATGGGTCAGCGCCTGCCGCTCGACCTCGGGCGCGGCGGCCTCAAGGATCTTGTCGAAATAGAACCGCAAGGAGGGCATGGTCGAGATTCCGCGTGCCGCCTACAGCGCCGGCCGTCCAGGACGCGCCAAGGTGCTGTAACACTTTGATTCTGCGCATGACTCGAAAATCGGAGTCGATTTCGGGCATGCGCGTGGGGATAACCGAGACCCGCCAGCCACCCCGAGCCTCGAATCAATCACATTGCCGCGACCTGATTACCGTTGATATCGCGCATATGCCATATAGAGCGCAACCGCGGCCCGGCGTACGGAGCTAATTCGCATCGCTCGAAATTTCGGCCGCGGTTTGCTGCAGGGATCCTGCGCGGGATCAAACGGTTACAGCGTCCTGCCAGCCTAGCGTCGAACGGGATTCGAGTGAATGACTGATACGACAATCAGATCGGTTGTGGATCTGCCGGCCAAGGTCGAGCCGGCAATCGTCGTCGGCGCCGGTGCTGCCGGGCTGGCCGTCGCGCACGCCTTGATGAACGCCGGCGTGCCGACGGCGATCCTGGAAAAGGAAAGCCGGTTGGCTGAGCCATGGCACCGGCGGCACAAGCAATTGCATCTCAACACCCACCGCGATCTTTCTTCGCTGCCTGGTCTCCCCTATCCCCCCGGCACCCCCGCCTTTCCGCACCGGACGGTCGTCATCCGCCACATGAATGATTTCAGGGAGGAAAACCGGCTGCCGGTGCAGTTTGGCGTCGCTGTCGAAGAGATTGCCTTCAAGGGCGATCACTGGGCGGTACGGACCGGCGCTGGCCTGCGGCTGGCCCGCAATGTCGTCGTCGCCACCGGCCGCGACAGGCAGCCGTTCATTCCCGAATGGAAAGGCATGAAGGATTTCGTCGGGCGCATCATCCATTCGGCGGATTTCGGTGACGCACAGGCCTATGCGGGCCAGAAAGTGCTGGTCGTCGGCGCTGGCAATTCGGGTTTCGATGCGCTCAATCATCTGGCCGGCATAGACACGGCCGCCATCTGGCTGTCGGCCCGCAGCGGTCCCGCCCTGCTGCCCAAGCGCATCGGCAAGATCGCCGTGCACCGGCTTTCGCCGTTCATGGCTCGCTTGCCGTTGCGGGTCGCCGACGCGGTGATGTCGGCGACGCAGCGCCTGGCTTTCGGCGACCTGACCAAATTCGGCCTGCCGCCCGCGCCTGCGGGCGGCGCCAGCCGCCTGACCTCGGATTACACCGCGATCGCCGCCGACGACGGCGCCGTCAGCGCCATAAAGGCCGGCAAGATCACCGTCGTACCCGGCATAAGGGAATTCACCCGTGACGGCGTGATCCTGGCCGATGGCAGCCTGATCTATCCTGACATCGTCATTGCCGCGACAGGCTACCGCACCGGGCTGGAGCCGATGGTCGGCAAGCTCGGCGTGCTCGACGCCAAGGGCGTTCCGCTCTTCAACGGCGGGCAAGCCGATCCGAAATTGCCCGGTCTGTGGTTCACCGGCATGCGGCCGAGCATTCGCGGCTGCTTCGCCAATGCCGGCATCCTGGCCAAGGCGATCGCCAAACGGATTGCGGGGTCGGCCTCGCACCAACCCGGCGCATCACGCTGATTTGGGTTCCAGCCGCCGGAAACCGACGGCCTCCATCAGCATGTCCTCTTCCTCCATGCCGGCATTGTGCAGGGCGAGCAGGTTAAGCGCGATTTCCCGCGCGTCGGCGGAATCGGGATGTGCCTCGCGCCGCCGGCAGGCCTCGTCGAACACGCGCTGCAGCTTGGCGATATCGGCTGGCTTGAGCAAGCCACGGTCATAGACGGACTTCGACATGGCGATCTCCTGATAAAGACCTAGGGCGCCATGTTTAAATTGCCAATCTTTCCCGAGGCTTGACCGACTTCACCCCATGCCGCGACTTCAAAGGGCGGCAGCGGTGCAAATCTGCTCCGCTGCTGCGCCCCATGCTGGAGGGCAATCAGACCGCGATCTTGCCGCCGCCCTGTCTGGTGATGGCGACCACCGACGGCCGCACCGGCATGTCGGGCTTGAAGTCGGGCCAGCGCGTCGACAGATCCTCATAGTAGGACGGGCGGCCGAACGCTTCCCAGTCCTCGCCGCCATCGCCCGGATGCTGGACGGCGACGAAGGCGGTCTGGTCGTCGGGCGCAAACAGCGGACCGCACATTTCGGCGCCGATCGGCACGCGGAAGAACAGTTTCGAGGTCGCCCGCGCCGCCCCTTCCGTGTCCACCGCCCACAGACCATCCGTGCGGCCGGTGGCTTTCGGGCCTTGGCCGTCGGTCGCGACCCAGAGACGCCCGGCCGAATCGACCGCGCAATTGTCGGGCATGCCGAACCAGCCATTGGCCGTCGTTGCCGTCGAGAAGGTGGCGCCGACATCGGCAACCGCCGGATCACCGCATTTCAGCAGCACTTCCCACTTGCCCTTGGCGGCGGTGAAATCACCGCCGTCCTCGGCGATCTCGATGATGTGGCCGAAGGCGTTTTCGGCGCGCGGGTTGGCGGCGTCTACCTGGTCGGCCTTGCGCTTCGAATTGTTGGTCAGCATGACATAGACCTTGCCGTTGACGGCATTGGGCTGGATGTCTTCGGGCCGGTCCATCTTGGTGGCACCGAGCAGGTCGGCGGCGCGGCGCGTCTCGATCAGCACGTCGGCCTGGCCAGTGAAACCGTTTTCAGCCGTCAGCGGTCCCTGGCCGAAGACGATCGGCAGCCATTCGACCGTGCCATCTTCGGCGAACCTGGCGACATGCAGCGTGCCATCATCGAGCAGGTCCCGGTTGGCGGCATGATCGTTCGGATCGAACGCGGCCTTGGTCACGAACTTGTAGACATAGTCGAAGCGCTCGTCGTCACCGAGATAGAAGACGACGCGGCCGTCCCTGGCGACAATCGCTTCGGCGCCCTCATGCTTGAAGCGGCCCATGGCGGTGCGCTTCCTCGGCGTCGAGGTCGGGTCGTTGACATCGACCTCGACGATCCAGCCGAAGCGGTTGGCCTCATTGGGCTCCTTGGCGAGGTCGAAACGCTCGTAATGCGCCGCCCATTCATAGGCGCCTTCGGGAATGCCGAGACGCTTGTAGTTCGCGGCTTCCTTGTGGCCTTCCGGCAACTCGCCGGAGAAATAGCCATGGATGTTCTCCTCGGCCATCACATAGGTGCCCCAGGGCGTGACGCCGCCGGCGCAATTGTTGAACGTGCCGAACACCTTGGTGCCGGACGGATCGGCATTGGTCTTGACGCGGTCATGGCCGGCAACCGGACCGGACAGCGCCATTTCGGTGTTGGAGGTGATGCGGCGATTGAGCTTGCCGTCGCGCACCACCTGCCATTTGCCTGATGCCTTGCGGATCTCGACGATGGTGCCGCCGTGAGCTGCCATTTCGACATCGACCTGCTCCTTCGAGAGGGGTGCGACTTCGGCCGACTTCTTGCCGTCCTTCTCGACGATCTTCACGATGCCGGGGAACATCAGATGCGGATTGGTGTATTCGTGGTTGACCACCAGCAGGCCATGTTCGGCCGAGCCGTCGACCGGGATGTAGCCGACATAATCGTTGTTGTAGCCGAACTGTTTCGCCTGGGCCTCGGCCGACTGTTTCGTCGGGTCGAAGTCGGGCGAATCGGCAAACAGCGGATCGCCCCAGCGCAGCAGCACATCGGCATCGTAACCCGGCGCGACGTGGTGCTTGTCGTCGATGCCGGCCTCGAGTTCGTCGAACGTGAAGGCCGAGCCTTCAGCGGCCCGGGCCTCGTCGGCGCTGATCAGCGCCAGCGGGCTGACGGTGGCGGCGATGGCCGAGACAGCCAGCGAACCCTTGAGGAAGCCGCGGCGCGAGAACCGCGCGGCGATGATCTCGCCCATGGTGCGGTTGTCGGAAGCGTTGATGGCCGGGCCGTCGTTTTCCTCGAGCAGGCTGGTGCGGAATCGGGTGTCGGGGGAGCGAAGGTCAGTCATGGCTTGCCTCTGGCTGTTGGATTGGCTGGAGCGTGGGTACCTGTTTGACCCCCTTATAATCGCCGGATCACATTTTCGTGACATCGGGAGACCTTTCAGACGCGACAGGCATTGCGCGCAGCGCTGGCTAAGCATTCCCGCAGACCGGAACTGCTCCAGAATCGCCGGTTCGAGATGAAAGGAGACCTTAGGCGGCATCTTGGCCGCGCATCCTGCGACGGCGGACGACATCAGTCGTTTGCAAAAAACAGATCAACGGGCAACTGCACCCTCGACAAGTCACCTCCGCCGCCCCCGGCGGAGGTGACTTGATGTTCGGCGTCTGCGGTCGTCAGGCATCGGGAAAGCCAGTCTCCCGTTTAGCGATGGCGGTCACGGCGCCGTTCATGCGAAGCTAATGTAGCATATACTTGGGACTTTAGTCCAACCTTGCGCTTGCAATGGTCCTGGTTGACAACCGCAACGGTCGGAGGTCGCTTCCGGGCGCCGCGTCTTTCGGCAATGTTGGTTGCACTGCAACGTTGGGGTGGGGCGCGCCGGGCTCAGTCGTCGGAGATCAGAATGCACAGATCGGTCACGACCCGTTGTTGCCGGCTGGCGCTCAAATCGGCAGCGGCGCTGGTGTTGACGATTGCGCCCTATCAAATTGTCCTGGACGGCTCCGTTTCCGGCATCCACACCGTCAGCGCATACGCCAAGGGTGGCGGTAACAGTGGTGGCGGTGGTGGCGGAGGCAACAGTGGGGGCGGCAACGGCGGCAATTCCGGCGGAAGCAATAGCGGGAACAGCGGCAACGGCAATGGGAATAACGGCAACAGCGGCAATAACGGCAACAGTGGCAACAACGGCAAATCAGGATCCAGTCAGGGTAAGAGCGGGAGCCATGTCAATGCAAAGACCGGTGACAAGGTCGACGTGACCGGCAACAAGATCACAGTCAGGCATCCCGACGGCATAACGGAAAAGCTCGAGAACGGTCGTTTCAGCATGAAGGACGCTCTCGGTCGCACGATCATCGACCGCCAGGCCACGCCGGCCGATGCCAATCGTCTCAAGGCCTTGTGAAGCTGGCCAACAGGCAACGGTCAGCTTTGCACGTCACCTCCGCCGCCCCCCGGCGGAGGTGACCTCGTTTCCGGCCGGCGTCGTCCCGGTTTTCGGCACCGCAATGGCTGCGGTCCCGAGGCGCGACGCGCTTTTGCGCAATCCGGGACGGGAAACCGCTGCGCATTTCTTCGGACCTGCCCAGAGCAATTCTAGAAAAAGTGTGAAGCGGTTTTCCCGGGAAATGCGCGTAGCGCTTTTCCCTTGGGAATTGCGTCAAAACAGAGTTAGAGCAGCTCGCCGTTTCCGTGAAACGGTGAAATGCTTTAGGAGGGCCTGTCGCGGTCGCGCCACTCACGCATCATCAAGGCCGCTTCGGTGCGATTTCGCACATTGAGCTTCGACAGCACTCCGGTCATGTGATGCTTGACGGTTTTCTCCTGCAGCTCAAGCCGCAAGGCGACTTCCTTGTTGCTCAGCCCCTCCGCCACCAGCCGCAGGATTTCCGTTTGCCGATCGGTGAGCTGCCGCAGCCGTTCCGCCAAGCCGTCGGTCGGCTGCTGGGACTGGAGATCCGAAAGCAGCCGGGCCGATAGTGTCGGCGAGAGATAGCTTTCGCCGGCTGCGACATTGCGCAGGATGTCGGCGAGGCCGCGCGATCCGACGCCTTTGAGGACATAGCCATTCACCCCTGCGTTCAGCGCCTTGGTCACATCGGCATTGGCCTCCGAGACGGTCAGCATGACGATCTTCTGGGCGGGATGGTTGGCGAGGATGCTTGCGACCGCGCTCAGCCCGCCGCCCGGCATCGAGATGTCGAGCAGCAAGATGTCGGGCCGCATCGTCGCGGCGAGGCGTTCGGCATCCTGCGCCGTGGCGCCCTCGCCAACCATCTCGAAGCCTCCGATCTCCGACAGGCTGCGCGTCACACCTTCGCGAAAGAGGGGATGATCGTCGACAATGGCGATGCGAATGGTCCCAGTCATGCTTGCTCCTCGACCGACAGACGGATCACCAAACGCGTACCTTGCGGCCCGGTCAAGGTTTCGAACTGTCCGCCAATGCTTTCGACCCGTTCCCTGAGGCCGGCGAGCCCGAGGCCCTCGACCCGTGCCGTCGGATCGAAACCCGGCCCGCGGTCCGACACTTCGACAAAAAGCCTGCCACCTTTCATCCCGGCACTCACCGCCTGATCCTTGCCTAGCCCGTGGTGATAGGCATTGTTCAGCCCTTCCTGGACGAAACGATAGATGCTGATCTTCTCGGAGGCGCCGGGTTCAGGCAACTGTCCGGCCAGCGTCAGCGTCACCGACGTTCCCGTCCTCTGTTCGTGTTCCTTGACGGCCAGCCGCAGAATGTCGGTTGCGGCAGCCGTCTCGATCTGCGGCAGGACAAGGCCGGTGCAGATGCCGCGTATTTCGCGCATCGCATCCTCCAGCGTCTTGCGAATCATCGTGACCTCGGTCGAGCGGCTTGCGCCTGAATGGCCATCGCTGGAAAATATCGGGCTGTCCATGCGCAGCGCCGCCAGGGCCACGAGTTGGGCCGGGCCGTCATGCAGGTCGGCGCCGATGCGGCGCAGATATCTTTCGTTGAGCGCGGTGGCGCGGCGCGAGGCCTGTTGCACGCGCAGTCGCAAGGCACTGTTTTGCGCCACCAGACCCTGCAGTTCCGACACCTGGCGGCGCAGCGCCCCACGCTGGTCGTCGATGGTGCGGCTGCCGCGCAGGACGATGCCCGACAGGAGCAGGAATGCCGCCAGGGTCGCGCCGGCCACGATCAGCCAGCTCGACCACAGAGCGGAAGCCAGGGTGGCCTGGAAATCGTCGGCGATCTCATAGAACTCGGTAACCGCCACCACCTCGCCCGACCAGGGCTCGCGCACGGGATTGTAGATCTCCAGCAATGGCAAGCCGGTCGCCTTCTCCTCGCTCTCATCCTCATCGAAAGTATTGAATTCAGCGACGACATTGCCTTGGAAAGCGGAACGCAGATTGTCGCTCGGAGCGAAGCGGCGGCCGATCAGGGCCGTCTCCTTGGCATAGAGGACCGTCCCGTCGCGGCGCCAGAGCATGAACGATTCGAGGCGCTTGCCGAGCGCGCCCTGGCCAAGCGTCTCGTCCAGCGCCTGCTTGACGGAATCGCTGAGCTCCTGCTCCTTGCGCAAGTCGGGAAGCAGCGGCGCAATCACGCTGTCGACATAGAGCGCCGTCGTGGCGGCCGAATTGCGGATGACGCCCTCTCTGATCTGCGCCGTCACCCAGGCGCCCACCACCAGCATGACGGCCAGCAGGCCAAAACCGCCGGCAACGACGAATTGCAAGGCAAGAGAGAGTTCGCTCCAGCGTCGCGTCAAGTTCTGCAGAATACGAATCATGAACCCCTGACCGCCCTTCAATCGATTGGCTGGACGATGTCGGTACATTGAGCCTCCGTCTTGCCATTGCCAAGAGCTTCGTTTGGTCGAGCGCTTGACGTCCCGGCGCGCTTCGGAAACAACGTCCGCGACACATGCGGCGGGAGCCGCTTCGAGAGGGGACGGAACGTTGAGTTTTTCGGGACTGCTGCAGCTCGGCTTTTCAACGGTCATTTTCCTGCTGGCGGCGACAGCCGCCAAGCAATGGGGCCTGGCGCCGAGCCTTGGCAAGATCGCGCTGACGCTGGCGCTCTATTCACTGGGCAATCTGATCATGCTGCGGCTGATCCGCGAATTCGGCATGTCGGTGTCGTTCAGCCTGTCTGCCGTCATCCAGCTGGTCTCGGTGAACGTCGTGGCGCTGGTCTTCTTCGGCGAGCGCGTCAACGCGCTGCAGGCGACCGGCATCATGCTGGCGATCGCCGCAGTGGCGCTGATCACGCTCGGACCCTATCTGCAAGGCCGGCTGTAACGGGCGGATTGCCGATGAAGAATGCCGCGAACGCTTTGCTCAACCGGGTCGAATTCCCGGTGCTGCTGGCCGGCCTGGTCATCGCGGCCGGCCTTTGGGGATTCGAGGAGCTGATGGAGCTGGCGCGCGCCACCACGCCGCACGCCTTCGACACCGAAATCCTGCTCGCCTTCCGCCAGGCGGGGCGGCCTGACAGCCCGATCGGCCCGCTGTGGCTGCAAGGGGCGATGCGCGACATCACAAGCCTTGGCAGCGGCAGCGTGCTGGTGCTGATCGTGACGGCGGTAATCGTCTATCTCCTGCTTATCCGCAGGCCGGCGACCGCCCTTTTCATCTTCGTGGCGGTGGCCGGCGGTCAGGTGCTGTCGAGCCTGCTGAAAGCCGGAATCGACCGGCCGCGCCCCGAACTCGTCTCGCATCTCGTCAACGAAACGACGCTGTCTTTTCCCAGCGGCCACGCCATGCTGTCGGCGGTGACCTATCTGACGCTCGGCGCGCTGGCGGCACGCTTCCTGCCCGGTCGAACGACGAAGATCTATGTGCTGTCGCTGGCGGTGCTGACGACGCTGCTGGTCGGCATCAGCCGCGTCTATCTCGGCGTCCACTGGCCGTCGGATGTGCTGGCCGGCTGGTGCGCCGGCTTCGTCTGGGCGATGCTGTGCTGGCTCGCTGCCCGGACGTGGCAGCGATGGCGTGGGCAGCACCCGGACGGCGAGACTGGAGACTAGATCAGCCGGTTGATCAGCCCGTGCCCGCAGCCGGCCAACAGGAAAACCGCCGACAGCAAGGCTGCCGATGTCATGAAAGTCTTGAAGATATTCAACCGCGTTACTCCCTGCCAGATGGAAACCTTAGCGCGCAATCCCGGGAAAGTATCTAAAAATGGTCAGTCAGGCGCCGCCCCTTACGTCTCAAACATTCATCCTAATGCTTGAAACATCAGAATAATGATATTACACCTTACTCCTGCAGACTCAGACGGGGATTCCGGCCGATGATCACTGCCGCGCAGATGCGCGCCGCAAGGGCGCTGGCCGGCATCGATCAGAAGACGCTCGCCGAGCGCGCCGGCGTTTCGCTTCCGACTATCCAGCGCATGGAGGCGAGCGATGGCGTGGTCAGGGGCGTGGTCGACACGCTGATGAAGGTCATCCAGGCCCTCGACGAGGCCGGGGTGGAGCTGATCGGCGAGAATCAGGCCAGCGAGCGCGGCGGCCGGGGCGTGCGCCTCAAGCCTGCCGTGCCGCCTGATCCCAAGGCTGAGCCGGCATAAAGTCGCGACGGCGACCGCCGACAGCCCTGCCGACGATCCCGCCGCCTTTCAGGGTGCGAAAGGCAGTCCATGGATCAGACGCAGCGGGCAGTGCATGAACCGGCCTACAGATCGGCCCAAAGGTCGGCCCACCAGTCGGCAAAGCCGACATTTTCCGAATTGTTCATGCCAAAGCTCGTGACGGTCTGGCGCGAGGGCTACACGTTCGCCGACTTCAAGGCGGACGCCATTGCCGGGCTGACGGTGGCCATTGTCGCGCTGCCCTTGTCGATGGCCATCGCGATCGCCTCGGGAGTCACGCCCGAGCGCGGCCTCTACACCTCGATTGTCGGCGGCTTCATCATTTCGGCGCTCGGCGGCAGCCGCTTCCAGATCGGCGGCCCGGCCGGCGCCTTCATCGTGCTGGTGGCCGCGACGGTTGCCCGGGTCGGTATCGACGGGCTGCTGCTGGCAACGATGATGGCAGGGGTCTTCCTGCTCGCCATAGGCTATCTCCGTCTCGGCACCTACATCAAGTTCATTCCCTATCCGGTGACGGTCGGCTTCACCGCCGGCATCGCCGTCATCATCTTTTCCGGACAGATCGTCGAACTGTTCGGGCTGAAGCTTGCCGGCAAGGAGCCCGGACCGCTGGTGCCGAAGCTGATCGCGGTCGGCGAGGCGGCCGGCACCATCAACCCGGCGGCGACCTTCGTGGCGGTGTTGACCGTCGCCACCATCGCCGGCCTGAAGCGCTGGCGACCGACATGGCCCGCAATGCTCATCGCCATCGGGCTGGCATCGCTGGTCGTGGCGCTTCTCGCGCTGCCGGCGGAGACGATCGGCACCCGCTTTGGCGGTATACCGCGCAGCCTGCAAATGCCCGCTTTGCCGCCGATCAGCCTGGACAGGATGATTGACGTGCTGCCGGATGCGATTGCCTTCGCCTTGCTGGGCGCCATCGAATCGCTGCTTTCGGCGGTGGTCGCCGACGGGATGACGGGCCGCCGGCATCGTTCCAACTGCGAACTGGTGGCGCAAGGCTTCGCCAACATCGCATCCGCCCTGTTCGGCGGCATTTGCGCCACCGGCACCATCGCCCGCACGGCGACCAATGTGCGGGCCGGCGCCCACGGACCGGTTTCGGGCATCGTCCACGCCGCCATCCTGCTCGCCTTGATGCTGGTGGCGGCGCCGCTCGCCAGCTATATCCCGCTCGCCGCCCTGGCCGGCGTGCTGGCGGTCGTGTGCTGGAATATGTTCGAGAAACAGGCCTTCGCCACCTTGCTGCGTGCCTCGCGCGGCGATGCGCTGGTGCTGATGGCGACCTTTCTGCTCGTCATCTTCCGCGATCTCACCGAAGGCATCGTGGTCGGCTTCGTGCTGGGGTCGATCCTGTTCATCGACCGCATGGCCAAGTCGATTGCGGTCGAGGCCGATCAGCCGCTGGTGCAGGGGGATGTCGCCGACAGCACCAACGCCTACGATGCCAGCGAGGCGACCGACGCCGACACCGTCGTCTATCGCATTTCGGGCGCCTTCTTCTTCGGCGCCGCATCGACCGTCGGCACCGTGCTCGACCGCATAGCCGACCAGCGCAGGAACTTCATCCTCGACTGCTCGGCCGTACCGTTCTTCGATTCGACGGCGGCCAACGTCATCGAAGGCGCCGCCCACAAGGCGAAACGCGCCGGTGTCCGCTTCATCATATCAGGCGCCGCGCCGCAGATCCGACGCATGCTGATCACCCACGGCGTCAAGCGCCCGCTGGTGACCTACGCCGCCTCGATCAAGGATGCGCGGGCGCAGCTGAAAGGGAAGCTGGAGGCGGGATAGGGGCCGGGATTTGCCGGCCGGTGGCCATTGTCAGGACAAGGTGTCCACCTGTTGAATGCCAACTTCTTGACGTTGAGCTGACTCACGCACGGCGCGACGTGAACACCGCTTTGCGCCGCTCCTCGCGGTTTGTCCGATACCATCGCCCGCGTCTTCGAAATTGATGCGATGACGAAATGGCGTCGGAAAGAATACGAGATACTCTCGCAATCTTCACACCTGTCCTATATAGCCGCTGCACTGACGATCTTGTCCGGAAAGCTCGGTCAAGAAGAGGTGTTCGCACCCGCCATTTTCGAACTAGCCTCAGTGCACTCGCCTCACACGATCTTCTACGCTGCGGCTACTACATGGTATTTTTCGCGGCTTAGCAACTCGGTCCTGCTAGGGAAAAAGGCGGGTGAATGTGCAATCGTCCTCGACAAGGAGAACGACCGGCATCAGCGAATGGTAGCAGCACGCGACACCCTATCTGACGTGATGCTGAAACATTGGTCGACCCAAACCGGTGGTCACGTCGAGGTTTAGTTTCGGTGAAGAACATCCTTTGGGTCGTCGCATGACAGACGACCGCAACGGGCCAGACGTCGTTAGTTAGCCGCACTGCGAGTTCGAGTTGGTGATCATCGCCGACGAACGAACTTTCCCCTCACGGCTGCGAACGTCTCGCAGCTCTGCCCTGAGGCGCCGATCATGGCTCTCAATCGAGCTTCAGCGCCACAACCTCGCCTTCGTTCATCAACGGCACATAAAGGATCGACTTGCCATCGGTGCCGATGTCGGCGCTGCCCGGCTTGAACTGCGCCACCACCTCCGGCGCGCCGCCCGCATGATAGCGGTAGAGCGTGCCGGTCATGTAGGCGGTGGTATAGATGGTGCCGCCGATGGCTAAGACGCCGTCGAGATCGGCGAATTTCTGGGCACCCGGCAAGGGCGAAACCACCTTGCTGGCGATGTCGACCGACAGCAGGCCGCCAAGCTCCGTCGTGCTGAAGTCGGGCTTGATGCCCTTGCCCCAGGAGGCGACGATCAATCGGCCGCCATCGGCGAAGATGCCGTTGGGCGAAGCCAATGCCCCGTCCTTGACGAACGGCTCCGGCCGGTCGCCATCGATGCGGTAGATGGCGTCGGCCAGCATGTCGGTGACATAGACCTTGCCGGATTGGTCCGATGTCATGTCGTTGAGGAAGACCGCGTTCGGCACCGAGATGCTGGCGACCAGCTTGCCGCTGGCGAGGTCGACGACGCGGACTTTCGTGATGTCGGCAACATAGAGCTTGCCGCCCGAGATCGCCATACCCTTGGGTGCGTCCATGCCGTCGGTCCAGTGCTGGGTGACCGTCTTGCCGTCCAGCGACAGCACGGAGAGATAACCGTTGCCGTCGGCCTCGCCGGGATTGCCTGATATGTTGGAAACGATGATGCGATTGTCAGCGGCGTCGAACAGGGCCGATTCCGGCTGTTCGAGCCCGGTGGCGCGCCAGAGTTCGCCGGCCTCCGCGGCGGGCACCGCAGCAATGCCGATGACGGCGATAAAGGTTGAGGTGATGAGGGTGTTCATGACTGCTCTCCTGAGATGACGAGGCAGAGCTATGGCTTTCGATACTTTTCGGAAAGGCCTGACGCCGCTAGTATCGAATATCGATACGAAACTAGCGACAAGAGGTGCATCCAATGAACGGTCTGATCTTCCAGGCGCTGAAGCGGACGTTGAAGGCGAAGGGCGTCACCTATCGCGCGCTGGCCGAACGCATGGGCGTTTCCGAACCGACGGTGAAGCGTATCTTCCATGAGCGCAATTGCAAGCTCGACCGGCTGATGGAGATTTGCGCTGCCGCCGGTGTCGAACTGGAAAACGTGCTCGGCTCGATGAACCGGGGGCCTGGGCCGGTCAACCACATCGCGCCGGAGGTCGAGCGCAAGCTCGCCGGCCGGCCGGCGCTGCTGTTCATCTTCGTCATGCTGTCAGAAAAGTTCACGCCCGAAGGCATCATGCGCTCGCAAGGCCTGAGCGAGGCTTCGATGTTCCTCTATCTGCGCGATCTCGAGGAACTCGGCCTGATCGCGCTCGGACGGGGTCTTTCGGCGAGACTGCTGGTCGAGACGCCGATCCAGTGGAACTTCGAAGGGCCGCTCAGGCCGCTGTTCGAGATGACCAACAAGAATTTCATCGGCTGGGCCATCACCCATATCGACAAGGAAGCGACCTTCGTCAGCTTCTCCAGGCGGATGCGGCCGGAGACGGCTGAAATGGTGCGGCGCGAGGCGGAGGATCTCGCCGACCGCGCCAAGCTGCTCGCCCATCACGACCAGCACACGACGCCGGAGGATGGCCTGATCGGCTACAAATGGACATTTGCCTTTGGCGCGACGCCATTTCCGGCAATCATGCCGATCGGGCCGCACGCGCGAGATGCCGGGGCGAGGCCTGATACGCCCGCCGCCGCGAAAGGACGGCGGCCGCCGCCGGCCTGACCAGGCACCGCGTCAATCGTCTCAGCACGATTGCATCTGGTGGCTGAGCTTGCCGCGCACGACCCTGGCAGTGCCGACCGCCACCATTTTTGCCGCTGTCTTGCCCCCCGGACCCGCCATGCGACCGGCGACGCCGACCGCGCCATTGACGGCGCCCATCGTCTTCATCTGCCTGACCGTCTCGTTCATACGCGCCCGGCAGTCCTGCATTTTCCTGGTCGCCTCGACTGCAGCCAGGGCCTCGCCAAGGCCTGCCGGCGAGTCCGGGCCGGCCGCCAACTCCGCCAATTGCGCATGCTGGTCTGGCGTGATCGGCGGGCTGGCGGCCGTCTGGCTGCAGCCGGAGGCCAGCAGGCAGATCAGCATCGCGATCGGGCTGCCTCGCCCGACACGTGCCGTGGCTGGAAAAATGCCACGATATTCGGCCTCGAGGCTCCCGCTAGGAGTTGCTTTTCCCGCCACCCGTTTCCTGTTGTCCAACATCCTATTGCCCCACCGCCGGGCCGAGGATGAGGCTGCGGATTTTTGGCGTCAGCGGCCTGACGACGTCGGCGAAGGGATCGCCCTCAGTCCGCAAAATCATCAAGCCTTCGACCTCTTCGTCGATGGCGTCGATGGTCTCCGTCTTCTGTGCCTCGGTCAGCTCCCTCATGCCGGATATGGCATTTCTGAGCTTGGCGAAAATGGCATCGAGTTCCGCGACCGGCATCGTCGCCAGGAACCCGCGCATGGTCTCGCCAAGCGCGACCTTCCAGCTGTCGGCGGTGAAACCGGCTGTGCCGATCAAGCCCTTGTCCGCGGCATCGCGCTCGTACCAGTCGGCGGCGATCTCCTCGTCATAGGCGAACTGACCGAATTCGGGCTGCAAGGCCTCGATCAGGCCGACGACCGCCGACGCATCCCGCGCTGTCAGGGCCAAGGCCTGCGGGCTGTCGAAGATCATGCCGGCAAGTGCGAGCGCGCCGGCCAGCCGGCGCATGGCTGCGAAACGCCGCTCAGCCATAACAGTCCTGCGCAATGCCGGCCCGGGCACTGCTCGTTGCCTGGGACTGCAGAACCGAGCCGCCGATCGAGGCGGCCTGGCCGGCAATGACCCCACCATTGCCAGCCAGACCGCCAAGACCCCCCGCCATCGACAGCACACCGCCGAGCAGAGCCGCATTGGTCTGCGCCTTCGCCGCCTTCTTGGCCGCATCGGCGCAGGCCGTTTCCGTCGTCGGTTCGTTCCGGGCCTTCTTGCTGCCGGCCGCGCTCGCGATCGATGCCGGCCTGTCGTCGACCTGGCCCGTTTGGCAGCCCGCCAGGGCAATGGTCAGGGCCAGGAAAATGCTCTTTTTCATGGTGCTGCTCATCATCGGGCAGCGCGCGGCGGCAGCTTGGCCTCGCGATGATCGGTCACTGCGTTGCCCAAGGCGATCGACAGCAGATAGACACGCGGATTGAACCCTGCCGCAGCCAGTGCCGACAGCGTCTTGAACAGTTGCAAATGAAACATCGTGCCCCCCTTTGGATTGCCGCCAATGCGGTTCCGGTTCCGGAATCGCGCCGCAAACTAGGGGCATAAAAGGGGGGCAGCTTGGACAGAACGGCACTGAAAGCGGCCAAAACGGCCCGGGATTGACGTTTTGCAGGCTCCGGCGCATATGACCGCGCTCTTGGGCATGGGGGGTGTCGATGACTGCGACGATGGGGACGTCAGCTTCATTCAGGCTGGCGACGGAGATGTTTCCGGAGCGGGATCGCGTCGAGATCACGCGTGAGGTTTACGGCCGCACGGTTCTGAGGGTGGACCTCGATCCGCTGGCGCCGGCGCAGATCGACATGCGGGTGCGCGCGTTGCCAGGCCTCGGCATCGCCACCGGCAGCTCATCGGAATTCCGGGTGCATCGTACGTCGTCGCTGATCGACAATGACGACTTCGTTCTCCTGGCGGCCCTCGACGGGGGCAGTGTGATGAAGCATCGCGGCCGCGAGGAGGCGGTCGGCAACGGCCAGGCGCTGATGATGAGCGGTGAAGAGGTTGGCCTCAACCTGATCGGCGCCGGCGGGTTTCGCTTCGTCAATCTGAGTTTTTCGCGCAAGCAGCTTTCGCCTCTGATCGGCGATCCGGCCGCGGTTCTTATGCGGCCCTTGCCGACCCAAAGCGGGGCGATGCGGCTGTTGCTCGACTATATCAGCTCGATCCAGGAGGTCGGAGACGAGTTGACTGCGGAGGCCTGCCACCTTGCGGCGGCGCATGTCTTCGACCTTGCCGCACTCGCCATGGGCGCGACCAGGGATGCGGCCCAGATCGCACGCGGCCGCGGCGTCAGCGTTGCCCGCTTGCGCGCCATCAAGGCCGATATCGTCGCGCATGGTGGCCACGTCGACCTGTCGGCGCAGGACGTCGCCGCCCGCCACGGACTGTCGGCCCGCTACGTCCGCAAGCTGTTCGAGAGCGATGGCACATCCTTGATTGATTTCATGATGACCCAACGGCTGGCGCGCGCGCATCGCATGCTCGGCGATCCGCGCCATGCCGGACGCAGCATCACCGCGATCGCCTACGAGGCCGGCTTCAACGACCTTTCCTATTTCAACCGGGCGTTCCGTCGCCGTTATGACGCCACACCCTCGGACGTGCGGGCCGCGGCTTGCAAGCACTGACGCCCGGCCGCCGGCCAGCGCTCCTGTGCCGGGCCATGCACGCGGCTGGACTCATTTGATCGCGTTTACTCGGCGGCCTTGGCCCCGGAATCGGCAAGCTTGTCGTCCCAGGTCACCGCCCGGTAGTCGAAACCATATTCCAGCGTCGGCTTGACGATGCGGAAATAGGGCGACAGGTCGAAATCGCGCGGCGTGTAGAGCGAATGGTGGCGGATGTGCAGGATTTCCTTGCGCGAATAGTTCGACTGCGCCGAGGCGCGGCCGGGCGCACGGGTGATCTCGGGCAGGATCGGATAGCGGATCTGGCCATAGGCCTCGGCAATCAGCGTCGAGCAGATCGCCCGTGTCGGATCGCCGGAACCGAAGGCCAGCATGCGGCGGCGCCAGCGCACCGGCACTGGCGGTGTCGGGAAGAAAAAACGCAGCATGTCGAAAATGTTCTTGAGGTCGTATTTCAGGCCGAGCTTGCCGATCATGAAGGCGACGACCTTGTCGCGATCCTCCGGCGCCAGCCCACTCGCCCGGCAGATACGGGTGTTGTAGGTGCGGTAGCGCGACAATGGAACGGCGACGCAGCCTTCGCCGATCGTGACCTCGATCAGGCGCGGCCGCTCCGAGCCGTCCGCCGGCGCGGGCAAGGCATCGCCGATATAGAAGGCCGCATGCGACCAGGTCGACTGGGTCAGGTACTTGATCGCCGCCGAGATCTTCTGGTTGCCCTCGATCAGCAGGATGTCGCCGGGCTCAAGCGTGCGACGCAGCGTTTCGGCATCGGATGGGGTGTAGGGCTCGTAGCCGGACGATTCTTCCTGCAGCCGGCCGGCAAGCCAGCGGCCAAGTCGATCCAGAAGCGTGTCGCCGGGCTCGGTCATACTCCATGGCGATTAGCATGGGCGGGTAATGAGGGCTAGCGCACGCCTTTCTTCCCCCCGTCAGGACCGAGAGGAAAAGCGCCAAGTCATCCTACGATGCCGCGGCCTCTTCCGGCGGCGCAGCCAGATCGTCGCGCGCCTTGCGGGCCAGTTTGCGTGTCGAGCGTTTGGGACTGTCGCCGAACAGCTCGGCCGCCGAGGCAAGGCAGCTCTTCTTCAGCTGCTTCTCCGACCGCTTCAAAAGCTTGGCCAGAAGTTTCGTGTCCTCGGGCGGCCCGAGCAGCTGGTCGTCGGCCTCGAGCAGAGCGTGCATCACCAGCACATCGTGCAGGTCGCCCAGCCGCTCGCCCAGTTCGTCGACCGCCTTGCGCCGCGCCTTGATCGGTGTCGGCCACAGCCTGCCGAGCAGCGACAGATGCATGCCGTGGGTCTTGGCCGCCTTGCGCAGATCGTGGAAATCATCGGCCGCTCCCCGCGATCCGGCCTTGTCGAGCGCCTTCCTGGCGCGGCGCAGCGTGACGCGGGCGCCTTCGGCAAGCACGTCGGCCGCCTGTTCCGGCTGCTCGGGCAAGGCCAGCGTGCCGATGCGGTGCAGGCCCTCCTCGCAGGCGGCGGTCGCCGCGCCGATCGCCGCTTCGAGCCCTGTACCTTCGTGCAATTCATGCTGGCGCGCGATCAGCCTGTCGCGAACCGCGCCCAGCCCATCGTCGGCGCTCTCCTTGGGAAAGCTTGCCGCCAGGCGGTCGATGGTCTCGATCAGCGCTGTCGCCTCGCGCGGGCCGGCAAGCAGGGCCGCCACGTTGCGGTAGCACTGGTTTTCTGTCTCACAGAATGTTTCGTCACCGGAACGAACAAGCCGCAACAAGGCGCGAGCGCTCTTCAGCCGCTTGCGGCATTTGTGCAGTGCCTGTTCCGGCCGGCTCCGTGCGGCGTCAAGATGATGCAGCGCCTTGCCGATCTCCTCGGCAAGGATTCTCCTGACCTCGCCGGTCAGCGGCAGGCGCGGATCGATGCGAAAGCTCATGCGGCGATCTCCGGAATCCCACCAAGGGCGAGCGACGCGTTGTAGAATTTCTGCTCGCCGGTGACTTCACGGCCGAGCCAGTCGGGCAGCATTTCGTCCGGCACGTCCTCCGGCGTCTCAAGTTCGGCGACCACAAGTCCCGCAAGCGGTCCGCCAAAGACATCGACTTCGTAGAGATAGCCACGGTGCCTAACATGGTGACGTGTCTTCTCGATGACACGTCCGATGGCGAAGTCCAGCATCTCCACCGCCTCCGACAGCGGGATCGGGTATTCGAATTCGTCGCGCTCGCGCGCTTTGCTGCCGAATTTGAGCGTCAGCTTGGCGGAAGTGCCGTCGCTGATGCGGATGCGCACTGTGCGCCCGGGGCCGGCAGCGAGATAGAACTGGAGAATGCGGATATTGGCCTCGGCCAACTCCCGCCATGCGGTGCTGGTGACCAGGAATTTTCGTTCGACTTCCTTGCCCATGGCCGCGCACTAAAGCGTTTGCCGCCGTCGATGGCAAGACAATGACGAACAGAAGTTGACTTTAATCAATCGATTGATTAAAGTGCGCTCATGATCAAACTACCTGAGCCCAAAGTTCTTCGTCGCGAGCCCGCCGAGATGACGCGCGCGGCGCTTGTCCAGGCGGCACTGAAGCTGTTCGGACGGCAGGGCTTCGACGGCACCTCGACGCGCGAGATCGCCGCCGAGGCGCAAGCCAATATCGGCTCGATCGCTTATCATTTCGGCGGCAAGGAGGGTCTTCGCACGGCCGCCGCCGACTTTATCGTCGAGACCATCCAGACGGTCGCCGGACCGGCACTCGGCAATGCACAGGCGCCCGCGCCGGTCGGTCCGGAGGCAGCGCAGGCGCAGCTCTTCGCGGCGCTGGAGCGAATGGTCGGCTTTGTCGTGGCCAGTCCGCAGGCCGGTGAGATCGTGCAGTTCATCCTGCGCGAACTTTCCCATCCAACGGCAGCCCTCGATCGTATCTATGACGGTGTCTTCGAGCCGAGCCATCGCCGGCTGTGCCAGCTGTGGGAACAGGCAACTGGCGAGCCCGCCGAAAGCGAGGCCACAAGGCTCACCGTGTTCACGCTGATCGGCCAGGTCATCTATTTCCGCATCGGCCGTGAGGCGGTGATGCGCCGCATGGGCTGGCCCGATATCGGCGCCGCGGAGGCCGCCAAGGTGGTGGCGGTCACATCGGGCAATCTCAAGGCCATATTCGCCGCCAGAAAAGGGGCAAAGACAAAGGGGCAAAGACCATGAGCTTTCTGTGTTCGCTGCCGCTCGCCGCGCAGCTCTTCTCGGCCTGTGCCCCGGCAGCACCGCTGGCCGTCGGCTATGTCGAAGGCGACTACGTGCTGCTGGCGCCGATCGAGGTGGCGCAGGTAGAGACCGTCACGGTGAAGCGCGGCGACCGTGTCATGCCCGGCACCACCGTTGTGACGCTGGAAAGCGCCGATGCAAAGATCGCTGTGGCGCAGGCGCAGGCAAGCCTTGCACAGGCGCAGGCACAACTCGCCGACCTGCAGATCGGCAAGCGGCCGGAAGAGATCGCCGTGCTGAAGGCCGAGGTCGATATGGCCAGCGCCCAGGCCGCCGACGCCAAGCGCAAATACGACCGCGCCGCCGATCTGTTCAAGCGCGGCGCCGGCACGCAAGCGGATTTCGACACCGCGTCGGCCACGCTCGAAACGGCCAATGCGCAGGTCGGCCAGGCCAAATCCAATCTCGCCGTCGGCGGCCTGCCGGCGCGCCCCGAGACGATCAAGGCCGCCGACAATCAGGTCAAGCAGGCGCAGGCCGCGTTGGAGCAGGCGCAGTGGCGGCTGTCGAAGCGCGTCCTGGCAGCCCCTTCGCCGGGCCGCGTCAACGACGTCATCCGCAATCCGGGCGATACATCAGGTCCGACCGCGCCTGTGATTTCGATCCTGCCCGACGGCGCGGTGAAGCTCAGCGTCTATATCCCGGAGAGCGCCTTCTCCTCGGTCAAGGTCGGCACCTTGCTCGGCGTCCATTGCGACGGCTGCGGCCCGGATGTGAAGGCGCGCGTCAGCTACGTCTCGCCAGATCCCGAGTTCACCCCGCCGGTGATCTATTCGCTCGAGAACCGGCAGAAGCTGGTCTACCTGGTCGAGGCGCGGCCGGAGGGCGATGCCGGCCCGCTGCAGCCCGGCCAGATCGTCGATGTCGATCTGGCGGACAGCGCAAGATGAACGCCATCGACGTCCACGGCCTGGTCAAGCGCTTTGGCGACAAGACCGTCGTCGACCATGTGACGATGTCGGTTGCCGAGGGCGAGATCGTCGGCTTTCTCGGCCCCAACGGTTCGGGCAAGACGACCACCATCCGCATCATGTGCGGCCTGCTGACGCCGGACGAGGGCGAAGGCACGGTGCTCGGTTTCAACATCCGCACCGACAGCCTGCGCATCAAGCGCGAAGTCGGCTACATGACGCAGAAATTCTCGTTCTACGAGGATCTGACGATCGGCGAGAATCTCGAATTCGTCGCGCGGCTCTACCGGCTGAAGCCGGTCGAGGAGCATGTCGCGAGCACGTTGGAGGACCTCGGCCTGACGTCGCGCCGCAACCAGCTGGCCGGCACCTTGTCGGGCGGCTGGAAGCAGCGGCTGGCGCTGGCCGCCTGCATCATGCACAAGCCGAAATTGCTGCTGCTCGACGAGCCTACGGCCGGTGTCGACCCGAAGGCGCGGCGCGAGTTCTGGGACGAGATCCATCGCCTCGCCAGCGGCGGGCTGACCGTGCTGGTCTCCACCCACTATATGGACGAAGCCGAGCGCTGCCACCGCATCAGCTACATCTCCTATGGCAAGATGCTGGCCACCGGCACTGTCGCCGAAGTGGTGAAAAATGCCGGGCTGACCACCTTCGTCCTGCAAGGTCCGCGCCTCGATCAGGTCGCCGAAGCGCTTCAGGGCCGCCCCGGCGTCGATCAGGTGGCGCCGTTCGGCGCGACGCTGCATGTCGTCGGCTCCGACAAGAAGAAGCTCGAAGCCGCGCTTGCCGATGTCGAGAGAGAGCACAAGGGCGTGAAAGTTTCGCCCGGCGAAACCAGCCTCGAGGACGTCTTCATCCAGTTCATGTCCGGCTCGAAGGACAACATGGCATGAACAGCGTCTTTTCCTTCGCCCGGCTTGGCGCCTTGCTGATCAAGGAATTCATCCAGATGCGGCGCGACCGCATCACCTTCGCCATGATGCTCGGCGTGCCGCTGATACAATTGGTGCTTTTCGGCTACGCCATCAACAACGACCCGAAAAGCCTGCCGGCAGCACTCGTGGCGACGAGCAACGATCCCTATACGCGCGCCATTGTCGCGGCGCTGCAGACCACCGGTTACTATCGTTTCGACCATGTCGCGCAAAGTGCCGCCGAGGCCGAGTTCCTGATATCGCGCGGCGACGTTGCCTTCGTCGTCACCATCCCGGCCGATTTCGCCAGGAGGGTGGAGAGCGGCAACAGCCCGCAGATACTCATCGAGGCCGACGCCACCGACCCGGCGGTGGCCAGCGGCGCCATCTCGACGCTCGGCACAGTCGGCAGCCAGGCGCTGCTGAGGGCGCAAGGCACGCAGGAAGCCGCCGCCGAGGCCGCCAAGGGTCAGCTCGATGTCGTCGTACACCGGCGCTACAATCCCGAAGGCATCTCGCAATACAACATCGTGCCCGGCCTGCTGGGCGTCATCCTGCAGATGACCATGGTGATGATGACCTCGATCGCGCTGACACGCGAGACCGAGCGCGGAACGATGGAGAACCTGCTGGCGATGCCGTCCAGCCCGCTCGAGATCATGATGGGCAAGGTGCTGCCCTATCTGGCGGTCGGCGGCGTGCAGGTGGTGGTGGTGCTGGCGGCGGCGAAACTTCTGTTCGCCATCCCCTTCACCGGATCGATGTCGCTGCTCCTGACCGCCGTGCTGATCTTCGTGCTGGCGCTGGTGCTGCTCGGCTACACGATTTCGACCATCGCCCGCACGCAGATGCAGGCGCTCCAACTCACCTTCTTCTTCTTCCTGCCGTCGATCATGCTGTCCGGCTTCATGTTCCCGTATCGCGGCATGCCGGACTGGGCACAAATCTTCGGCGAGATCTTCCCGCTGACGCATTTCCTACGCATCACCCGCGCGGTGATGCTGAAGGGGGCCGAACTGCCGGCCGTGGCAACGGAGATCGGCTGGCTGGTGGTGTTCGTGGCTTTGTTTGCCGGCGTAGCATTGGTGCGATTCCGGCGGACGCTGGATTAGACGCCGCACGACCTCCAGTCTTGCTACCAGCCTTCGCTCCTTGCTCCGCCCGTGGATGACGAAGGGAGAAATGCTTTCGCCAATCTCCATGGTTTATAACTGCCACTAACCGTTGAGCGATTTCGGGCCGCTGACGAAGGCGCTCCCCTTGACGTAAAACCGCAGCGGGCGATCGGCATCCTTTGTAATGCCGATCCGGATGCCTTGGGCGATGTCGCCGGCTTGATGCTCGTCGGTTGCCAGCCATAGCGGGCCTTTGCGGCAGAGATCGAGCCCGTCGAGCGAACGATCGATCCGCAACGCCTGGGCCAGCCTTCCCGGTCCTCGCGCAAGGTCGCGCAAGCGCTCGATGCCGCGATTGAGCCGCATGAGCGCAATGCCTTCGAGCGGCTCGAGCGCCCTGATGAGCACGCCGGTTCCGACCCCTGGCATCTCGCTCGAGACGTTGAGCATGTAGGAGATGCCGTAGGCGAGATAGACATAAGCGTGCCCAGCCTCGAGAAACAACGAACGGTTGCGCGGCGTCTGGCCCCGGTAGCCGTGCCCGGCGGCATCGCCGGTCACATAGGCCTCGGTCTCGACGATGCGGCCGCTGGCGATGCCTTCGGGCAGTTCGCGCACCACGATCTTGCCGATGAGAGTGCGGGCAAGGGATGCCGTATCGTCGGGCAGCTCAGAACGCGTGAGCGGGCGGTAGATGACCATGTTCAGCCCGGCGACGACTTGGAGGCGGGCGAGGAGTGATCCAAGGCGAAACCTGCCTCAGATCCATGTCGGACCCTTTGGACATCCCGTCTCAAGCCGCCGCCATGATCCCGGCATAAGTGCCGAAATCGACATTGCCGCCGGACAGCACCACGGCAACGCATTTGCCGGACAGTTCGATCTCGCCCGACGACAGCGCCGCCAACGCCACGCAGCCGCCGGGCTCGACCACCAGCTTGAGATAGGCCATGGCGTCGCGCATCGCCTGTGCCGTCGCCTTGTCGGAAACGGCGATGCCGCCTGCCAGGTTCCTGCGGTTGATCTCGAAGGTGATCAGGCCGGGCTCCGCGGTCAGGATCGCGTCGCAAATCGACGCGTGGCCGGGTTCGTTTGACACCCTGGCGCCGGCGGCCAGCGAACGGCGGGTGTCGTCGAAATGCTCTGGCTCCACCGCCCAGACCGCAGTGTTGGGCGAGGCGTCCTTGACGGCAACCGAAATGCCGCTGGCCAGGCCGCCGCCGCCGCAGGGAATGACGACCGCGTCGAGGTCGACGCCAAGCGCTTTTGCCTGGCGCATCAATTCGAGGCCGATCGTGCCTTGGCCCGCAATGATGGCCGGGTCGTCGAAGGGTGGCACCAGCACCATGCCTCTTTCCACGTAAGGGCGAACCACGCTCATGCGGTCGTCGCGAAAGCGGTCGAACGGCACCACCTCCGCCCCCATCTTGAGGACGTTAGCGATCTTCATCGCCGGCGCGTCTGAAGGCATGGCGATGACCGCCTTGACGCCGAACATCGCGGCCGAAGCGGCGACACCCTGCGCATGATTGCCCGACGAGAAGGCGACGACGCCCTGGCTGCGTTCTTCGTCGCTCAGCGACGACAGCTTGTTGTAGGCACCACGGAACTTGAACGAGCCGGTACGCTGCAGCGTCTCCGGCTTGAACAGGATGCGGCCGCCGAAGCGCTTGTTCAGCTCCTGCGATTCGATCAACGGGGTTTCGACGATCAGGCCGGCGAGACACGCGGCGGCGGCGTGGATGTCGGCGATGCCGGGAGGGGTGGTGGCGGTCATGTGAGGTCCAGTGGACAGGGGTCTTTCCATGATGCCCGCAAAGGGAGGCGGCGCACCATGGGAAAAATGTGACCGTTACAAGGTTTAGCGAGGCGGTCGCCAACGCCTCGGCTGCACGCCCCCCTCTGGCCTGCGGACATCTCCCCACGGGTGGGGAGATCGGCTGGGTATCCGCTTTCGCCAATTTCCAACGTTGAAGAAGGGGCACACCTAATGAAGCTGACAATCTCCCCCTCGTGGGGGAGATGTCCGGTAGGACAGAGGGGGGCGCCGTCCCGCCGCCGTCTCACGAGTTTCACCCCAACAGCGTCCTCTGCCTCTTGCTCCCGCCCAGCTTGCGCCAGTTGTTGAAGCGGTGGCTGGCGGCGGCAAAGGATATCTTCATCTGCTGGGCGACCGAATAGCGCGACTTGCCCTCGTCGAACATGCGGTAGCAGCACTCGACGCCTTCCTCGGTCAGTTTGCCGTCCGGCGCCTTGTTGTGCGGATTGGCGGGGTCGAATTTCTCGACCTGCTGCTCGACCAGGCCTTTCAGGCGCTGCAGATCGGCCTCGATGCTGGCGATGAGATCGAGAACGGGCTTTGGGTCATAGGGATGCGGAGGCTGTTTTGCCGTCATCTGCGGGTTCCTTGTTCTGGCTGGGTTGAATTATATAGGTGAACATTCACTGATAATGAAGGGGTCGGCCCGGCATGCGAGCTTCAACAATTCTTGACCGCGACCCAAGCGCGCAATTGACCGGAGGCACCTTGAGCCCTAGTTTAGAACTATTCTAAACTAGGGTGAATTCCTCATGCTTTCCCGTGTTTTCGGCTTCGGCCGCCGCCCCTTCGAATCGCTTTCCGAACAGGAGATCCTGGCGCTGGCCATTTCGTCCGAGGAGGATGACGGTCGCATCTATCGGGCCTATGCCGACGGCCTGACGGAAAACTTCCCGCAATCGGCAAAAGTGTTCGAGGAGATGGCCGAGGAAGAGGATGGCCATCGCGATTCGCTGATCGAGCTTTTCCGCAAGCGTTTCGGCGAGCGCATTCCGCTGATCCGGCGCGAACATGTGAAGGGCTATTACGAGCGCAAGCCCGACTGGCTGGTCCGGCCGCTCGGCATCGAGCACGTGCGCAGCCAGGCCGAGGCGATGGAGCGGCAAGCCTACCTTTTCTATGTCGAGGCTGCCAAGCGCACGGCGGATGCCTCGACGCGAAAACTGCTCGACGATCTGGCGGTGGCCGAACTGGGCCATGAGACACTGGCGCAGCGGCTGGAGCAGAAACATGTGCCGGGCGAAGTGAAGGACGAAGAGACCGCCGCCGAGCAGCGCCAGTTCATCCTCACCTATGTGCAACCAGGGCTGGCCGGGCTGATGGACGGATCGGTGTCCACACTGGCGCCGATCTTTGCTGCCGCCTTTGCCACGCATGACACCTGGCAGACGCTGCTGGTCGGGCTTGCCGCCTCGATCGGCGCCGGCATTTCGATGGGCTTCACCGAAGTCGCTTCAGACGACGGCAAGCTGTCGGGCCGCGGCTCGCCGCTCAAGCGCGGTCTGACCGTCGGCATCATGACGACGCTGGGCGGTCTCGGGCATGCACTCCCCTATCTCATTCCGCATTTCTGGACGGCGACCGGGGTTGCCGCGGTGGTGGTGTTCTTCGAATTGTGGGCGATCGCTTTTGTCCAGAACCGCTACATGCAGACGCCCTTCCTGCGCGCCGCCTTCCAGGTGGTGCTGGGCGGCGCCCTGGTGTTCGCGGCCGGCGTGCTGATCGGGAATGCGTGAGTAGCCTCACTCACCCATTCACCGCCCGACTGTCGGCCGGCGCCTCGTCCCTTTCCGTCAGCCCATAGTCCCTCACGACATGGGCGATGCGCAATCGGTAGCCGGCAAAGATGCCGCCGCGACCGGCCTTCTGCGCCTGCCGGTGTTCCTCGGTGTTGCGCCAGTCCTTCACGGCTTCCTCATCTCGCCAGAACGACAGCGACAGGATGCGGTTCGGATCGGCCAGGCTCTGAAAACGCTCGATGGAGAGAAAGCCGTCAATGCCGTCGAGCAGCGGACGCAGGTCCGCGGCGATGCTCAGATAGGCATCGCGCCGGCCCTCCGCCGGTTCGACCTCGAAGATGACGGCAATCACGGCAGCACCAGTTTCGCGTGCGGGCCTGAGGCCAGTTTCAGGAACATGCGATCCTCCTTCAGGATGAATCTCTCGCGTTTGGCGAACTCGTAGTTTGCCTTGCCGGCGGGATCGGCGGCAAGCCGGGCGCGATAGGCTTCGTAGGCGGCCAGGCTTTCGATGTTATAGGCCGCATAGGCGGTCGTCGCCGAGCCCTCATGCGGCGCGTAATAGCCGATCAGATCGGCGCCGCAGCGCGGAATGGCCTGGCCCCAGTTGCGCGCATACTCCTCGAAGGCCGCCTTGCCGAACGGGTCGATCTCGTAGCGGATGAAGCAGGTGATGGTCATTGTGGTCTCCTCGGGGCTGCGTCGATAGTTTGAACGGCATCGAAACGTCGTGCCGACTGGTCTGCTAGGGCTGCCAGAAGGACTTCGCGCATTCGCGGCGCACGTCTTGCGGCGTCAGGCCAAGGTCGCGCAGCTGATGGTTATCGATCTCGGCAAGGTCGAGACGCTGCAGATGGCGGTCATACCAGCGGGCCAGCAGCCGCGAACGCAACCAGCTGACGAACGGGAAGAACCGACGGCTGTGGAGCGGGGCTGAGGGGAAAGCGGTTCGTGCGGCCATCGTCGTCTCCTTGATCTCACCGGAGAATAGTGATTATCTGACAAGAACGCTTCGATGAGGAACGAACTATGCGCGAAGGACCCGACATCGCCCGCATCGCCAGCCTGGTCGGCGACCCGGCACGCGCAAACATGCTAAATGCCCTGATGGGCGGCACGGCGCTGACGGCAAGCGAGCTGGCGCTCGAGGCCGGCGTCTCGCTGCCGACCGCCAGCTCGCACCTGGGCAAACTGATGGAAGGTGGGCTGCTCACGGTGGCGAGCCAGGGCCGGCATCGCTATTACGGCCTCGCCGGACCGCAGGTGGCGGGCATGATCGAAGCCATCACAGGCGTCGCGGAAGCCGTCGGTCCAAAGCGTGTGCGGCCGGGTCCGCGCGATGCAGCGATGCGCGTGGCGCGCGTCTGCTACGATCACCTCGCCGGCGAGCAGGCAGTGGCGATGCTCGACCGGCTCGTCGCCAAGAACGTACTGGTCCGCGACGAACAAGAGATCAGGCTCGGGCCATCGGCGGCTTCGCATTTCGCCGCGATCGGCATCGACGTCTACACCAAGCCGCGCCGGCCGGTATGCCGCGCCTGCCTCGACTGGAGCGTGCGCCGTTCGCACCTCGCCGGCACGCTGGGCGCCGCCATCCTCGACAAGATCCTTGCCGAGAAATGGGCGCGCCGCGAGAAGGACAGCCGCGCGGTGATTTTCTCGCTGCCGGGCAAGCAGGCTTTCGAGAAGGTGTTTCTGAGCTGAGGAGCCGACGCTGATTTCGTCACGCTGGCAGGCCAGAGGGGGCGCGAAGGATCGCTGCGCTGGCAAATTGCGCGAACTACCCCCGCTTCAACGCCTTCCCCTGCTTGAAAAATTCCCTCCACGGATCGGCTTTCGCCAGCTGCTTCAGCGTCGTCTTGTCGCCGATCGGGAAAGCGTTCGGCGGCAAGCCGGCCTCGATCTCTGGCCAGGTCACCGGCATCGACACGGTGGCGCCCTTCTTGGCGCGCGAGGAATAGGGCGCGACCGTCGTCGAGCCCCTGCCGTTGCGCAGATAGTCGACGAAGATCTTTCCCGTGCGCGCTTTTTTCGACAGCGTCGCCGTGTAGCGATCGGGGGCACCCTGCTCCAACGCGCGGGCAAAGTCATGGGCGAAGCCCTTCACCGCGTCCCATTCGGCAGACGGCTTCAGCGGCACCAGCACGTGATAGCCCTTGCCGCCCGAGGTCTTGACGAAATTCGGCAGCGACAGCTCGTCGAGCTTGCCTCTGATATCGAGCGCCGCCTCGCGCACCGCCTTCACGTCGACGCCTTCATCCGGGTCGAGATCGAAGATGATCTGGTCGGGCTTTTCGATCTCATCGATCGTGCACCCCCAGATGTGGATCTCGACCACGCCATACTGGACCAGTGCGGCAACACCATCGAAATCCCGGATGAACAGGATCTCCTCGCCGTCGGTCGGGTCCTTCATGCGCGCGATCTTGTCGCTCATGCCAGCCGAGGCATGCTTCTGGAAGAAACGCTGGCCGCCGACACCGTCCGGCGCCCGCACCAGGCTGAGCGGCCGGTTGACCACGAACTGTTCCATGCGCGGCCAAACCTGTGCGTAATGGTCGAGCAGGCCCTGCTTGGATATGTTTTCGTCCGGCCACAGCAGCTTGTCGGGATGCGAGAGTTTGACCGTGGTCGTCATCGACCCGGCGGCTTTGCCGCCTGATGCCGGCTTGGCCGTGCTCTTGCCTGTCGATGGCTTGCCTGTCGCCGCTTTGGGCTTTTCCTGCACGACTTCCTCCGCCGGCTTGTCCTCGCGCAACCCCTGGAACGAGGCGTGGCGTATTATACGGTCCGAGGTCCAGCTGCGAAACTCCACTTCGCCGACAAGTTCAGGCTTGACCCAGACCAGGCCCTTGCCCTTCGGCACGGCGGTGGAGAAGGGCGATGATTTTGCCGTCAACGCATCGAGTTTTGCCTTCAGCTCATTGGCGCCCTTGCCCGAAAAACCAGTGCCGACGCGGCCGGCATAATGCAGCTTGCCGCCCTCGTGGAAGCCGACCAGGATCGAGCGCAGGCCGCGCCCGGTCTTGTCCGACGGCAGGTAGCCGCCAATGACGAACTCCTGCCGCGCCGTGCATTTCGACTTCACCCAGGTTGGGCCGCGGCCGCTGCGATACGGTGCATCGGCACGCTTGGAGACGACGCCTTCCAGGCCCATCCGGCAGGCATGCTCCAGCATGATCTTGCCGGGTTCGGCGAAATGGTCGCTGAAGCGGACCGCCGCATTGTCGGAGTGTTCGCCGAGCAGTTCCTGCAAGGCCTGCTTGCGCTCGACCAGCGGCTCGCGCCGCAAATCCCTTCCATCGAGGCGCATCAGGTCGAACACGTAATAGATGAAACGATTGGTCCGCTTCGCCGACAGGTCTTGCTGCAGCAGCGCGAAGGACGAAACACCACTGTCGGCCAACACCACCACCTCGCCATCGAGGATGGCGTCGCTGCACTTCAGCCCGGCCAACTCCGCGACGATCTCGCCGCCGAATTTCTTCGTCCAGTCGAGGCCGGTGCGGGTCAGCAGCCGCACATCGGTGCCGGCGATCTGCGCCTGCATGCGATAGCCGTCGAACTTCACCTCATGCAGCCAGTCCTTGCCCGGCGGCGCATCACGCTCGAGCGTGGCCAGCTGCGGCTCGATAAAGTCGAGGCGTTTGCCGGCTTTTGTCTTGACGGCGGCCGGCTTGTTGGAATGCCAGACTTTCGGCTTCTCGCCCTTCGCGGTCTTGCCCTCGCCGACCTCCTCGATCGTCAGGCCGGACTTCACCGATTCAGGCGCTTCCTTGAGGATGTCCTCGCCGGGACGCGCTGCGGCATCGTCCGACTTGATCAGCAGCCAGTTGTCGCGCTTTTCACCCGCTCGCGGCTTCAGCCGCACCAGATGCCATGCCCCATGCAGCTTGTGTCCCCTGAGCTCGAAGCTGATATGGCCCTTTTTCATCGCCTTGGCCGGGTCGCTCTCGGGAATCCAGGTGCCCTCATCCCAAACGATAACCGAACCGCCGCCATATTCGCCCTTGGGAATGGTGCCTTCGAACGGCGCATAGTCGATCGGGTGATCCTCGACATGGACAGCCAGTCGCTTCTCATGCGGGTCGAGGCTCGGGCCGCGCGTCACCGCCCAACTCCACAGCACGCCGTCATGCTCGAGCCGCAAGTCGTAATGCAGCCGCGTCGCGGCATGCTTGTGGATGACGAAGATGCCGCCGGCCTCGCCCTTCTTGGTCCGGGCGACCTTGCCGGCCGGTTCGGCGGTTTTCTTGAAATCGCGCTTGGAGTGATATTGTTCGAGGCTGGCCATCCGTTGGGTTCCTCACGCCGATTTGCGTTTGGGCGCGCTGGCTTTCGACTTGGCGCGTTTGGCCGCTGGCCTGGCCTTCGCCGACGAAGATGTTTTCGATGACCCGGTGTTCGACAGGCTCTTCTTCAGCGCGTCGAACAGATTGACGACATTGGAAGGTTTGGGCGCCGCCTTGGCCTTCGGCGCCTTGTGGCCGGCCTTCTTGGCGCGGATCAGCTCCAGCAGCGCGTCCTCGTATTTGTCGTCGAATTTCGAGGGATCGAACTTCGTCTTCTTCTTGTCGATGATCAACTCGGCCAGATCGGTCATCTCCTGATCGGTCTTCACGGGCTCGATGTCGCCGAAGACGGTGTCCGGTTGCCGCACCGTGTTGTCGTAGCGCAGCGTCGTCAGCACCATGCCCTTGCCGAGCGGTTCGATCACCACCGGCCGTTCGCGTCGGTAGAGCACGATACGCGCCAGCCCGGCCATCTTCTTGCCCGCCATCGCATCGCGAATGACGGCGAACGCCTCTTCCGACACCTTGTCGGTCGGCGCCACATAGTAGGGCGTGTCGAGATAGATCTGCTGGATCGAAGCTTTGTCGACGAAGCCGTCGAGCGCCATCGTGTGCGAGGATTCGATCTGCACCGCCTCGATCTCGTCTTCCTCGATATGGATGAAATTGCCATCGTCGAGTTCATAACCCTTGATCTCGTCCTCCTCCTCCAACGGCTTGCCGGTTTCGGCATCGACATAGAGGCGCTTCACCGTGTTGCCGGTCTTGCGGTTGAGAATGCGAAACGAGACCCGCTCCGTATGGGTGACGACATTGGTCAGTTCGACGGCACAGGTGACCAGCGAAAGCTTCAGATAGCCTCTCCAGGCCGGACGCGGCGCCATGATATCTTCCCTTCAGAACCAGATGAAGGTGAGAACGGACAGATCGCGCTCCAGTTCCGCGCTCCCGCGCCGATCTGGATGCCAAGGGGCCGCCTGGTTGGTTCTGGCCGCCAGCACGGAAATTTCGCGGGCTCGGCAAAAGTTGAAACAGAACCGCGCGCAGGCGACATTCAAACGAAACATATGTGATGCAAAAGTCACATTGGCCGGAATGCCAACCAACTGCACGGAAAGACCCCGAATCAGCCGCATTCCAGCCACGAAGCAAGGCATTTTCGACCAGATATTAACATCACGTTCACCGACTATTCACGCCTCGACGCTATGATGACCGCAATTCGGAAGGGACATCCGAAAATCGGGACAGGGACAAGGTAATGAACTTCCTCGCGCACCTCATCGGCTATGCCGCCGCCATCCGCGAATTCGTCGCGCCGACCTACCGGCCCGAACGCTATTACATGCGCGGCCCCGGCCCGGCCTGCGCCCGTCGCGGCAACTCGCTGGGCGCGCACTGATCATGGCTTTCGAAAATCGCCACAACAGCCGGATCTGCAGGCCGGCCGCCTCTACCCGCGCCACCACCTATCGCGCCGAGCGTCCCGCTCTCGCCGACAGGCGCCGTGCGACATCGTCACGGCTTTGATACCATCGCTGGCCGGCTTAGTGTCATAGGACACGAGCAGCCGAGGCCAGCGTGACGGACCATCCTCAACCAGTTCGACCCCAGTCAACTCGTCCCTTCGAAGCAGTTCTCGACTCACGCCATCCATTGATCGTTTTCGATGGCGTCTGCGTGCTCTGCTCCGGTTTCGTGCGCATGGTGGTCAGGCTCGACCGCCAAGGCCGTTTCCGCTTCGCCACCGCGCAGTCGCCCTTCGGTGAAGCGCTGTTCCGGAAGCATGGACTGCGCACCGACTCTTACGAAACCAATCTCGTCCTGATCGACGGCGTCGCCTTCACGCGGCTGGACAGTTTTGTCGCCGTCATGGCGGAACTCGGCTGGCCTTGGCGGGCGGCCAAGGCACTGTTGCTGTTGCCGCGCCCGCTGCGTGGTTGGCTCTATGATCGCATCGCCAGGAACCGCTACGCCCTGTTCGGCAGGAAGGATGCTTGCGACATTCCTTCTCCGGAGCTGCGCAAGCGGTTCCTTGGCTGAGGGTGTGGCTATGCGCTACCGCGGCTGGCTCGTGCCATCCGGCCGGCACGGCTCGAGCACGATCGGTCCGCCTGCCGTCCTCCCCAATTCCCGGCAGCCCTGAACCGTGCACAGTGTCCAGCCGTCGCTGGTTGCACCTGAAGCGGCGAGCACGACGCGCCGCTGCGGGCCGACATCAGGCGCATAGCTCCACCAACCCTCCTTCAGCACCGCGCCTTCCGGTGGCTCCATGCCGGCGCCCGAGCCCTCGATCCGGGCTTCGACCACCTGCAGGCTGGAGGACGTGACCTTCCAGTCTTCTTGCCAGCGCGTCCGTTCCACCGAATGCGTCCAGGACAGCGTGAAGGCGGCGACGGAGAGCGTTACCGTCTTGCCCGCGGCCAGGATGCACAGGCTCATGTTCTGACTGAAGCCTGCCGCGCGCGAAAACAGTGCCAGCCGATCCAGGCCAGCGCCAGCACCCAGCCGGCCTCGTCGGTGAGCGGCACCGCGGCGACCAGCAGCACGCCGGCCGCGAAGGCGACGAGCCGCTCCCACCACGCCATGCGGGTGACCAGAAAACCGACGGCGGCGGCACCCCACAGCACGATGCCCATGCACGCTTTTGCGACGATGTAGGCGACCTCGACGGGATAGCCGAACTGGGCGGCGATCGGACCTGCGTCCTGCAGCATCAGCGCCGGCGTGTAGACAGCCATGAACGGCACGACGAAGCCGGCAATGGCCAGCTTGGTCGCCTGGATGCCGATTTTCAGGCCGCTTTCCCTGGCCATCGGTGCGGCGGCGAACGCCGCCAGCGCCACCGGGGGCGTCAAATCGGCCATGATGCCGAAATAGAACACGAACATGTGGCTGACCAGCAGCGGCACGCCAAGCTCGAGCAGCGCCGGCCCGGCCAGCGACGAGGTGATGATGTAGTTGGGAATGGTCGGAATGCCCATGCCCAGCACCAGGCAGGTGACCATGGTCAGCACCAGCGACAGGAACAGATTGTCCTCGCCGATCGAGATGATCCAGCCGATGAAGGTCGAAGCGATGCCGGTCAGCGTCAGCGTGCCGATGACGATGCCGACAATGGCGCAGGCAATGCCGACCGGCAGCGCGTTCTTGGCGCCTTCGGCGAGCGAGTCGACACAGATTTGCAACGTCTCGCGGCCGCCCTTGAACGTGAAGCAGGCGACGACCAGTGCGGCGATCACCAGGCCGAGGAGGTTGACGCCGAACTTCATGAACGAAGCGGCGGCAAGCCCGAGCGCGATCCAGAACACGATGCGGAAGGCCAGCGGCCCGATCGCTGCCGCCAACGGCGTGCCGAGGATGAGCACGATGGTCAGCGCCAGGCCCATCGTGCCGGCGAAGATCGGCGTATAGCCGGCAAACAGCAGGTAGATGAGCGCGGCCAGCGGCAGCACCAGCGGCCAGTGTTGCCGCACCGCGTCCCACGGATTGGGCAGCTCGGCCTTGGCCATGCCGTGCAGGCCCGCCTTGCCGGCTTCCAGATGCACCTGCCAGAAGCAGGCGCCGAAATAGAGCAGCGCCGGGATGATCGCCGCCTTGACCACTTCGGCATAAGGCACGTTCAGCGTCTCGGCCATGATGAAGGCGACCGCACCCATTACCGGCGGCATGATCTGGCCGCCCATCGAGGAGGTCGCCTCGACGGCGCCGGCAAAAGCCGAGCGGAAGCCGAAGCGCTTCATCAGCGGGATGGTGAACTGGCCGCTGGCCACCACATTGGCGACGCCCGAGCCGGAAATGGTGCCCATCAGCGCCGAGGACAGCACGCAGACCTGCGCCGGGCCGCCGCGCCACGAGCCGACCAGGCCAAGCGCGAAATCGTTGAACAGCGCGATCATGCCGGCGCGTTCTAGAAAGGCGGCAAAGACGACGAAGATGAAGATGTAGGCGGCCGAGACATAGATCGGCGTGCCGTAGATGCCTTCGGTGCCGTAGGCGAAGGTGTCGACGATCTGGGCGAAATCATAGCCGCGATGGATGAGCGGCGGCGGCAAATGGTTGCCGAAAAAGCAGTAGGCGAGAAAGATGAAAGCGATGACCGCCAGCGGCAGGCCCATCAGCCGCCGCGCTGCCTCGAAGACCAGCACCACCAGCACCGCGCCGACGACGAGGTCCGGCGTGGTCAGGAAGCCGGAGCGGCGGATCAGATCGGTGTAGAACAGCCAATTGTAGAGGCCGGTGCCGAAGCCGAGCGCCCCGAGCGTCCAGAACGCGGCTTTCGCCGGCATGCTCTTGGCGCGTAGATTGGCGATCAGGCCAAAGCCGAGCAGCAGCAGGAAGCCGACATGCATGGCCCTCACCACCTGGCTCGGAATGCTGCCATAGGCGGCGACATAGATCTGGAACACGGAAAAGGCGACGGCGATGAGAAAGGCGGCCTTGCCCGCAAGGCCGTCGCCGAAGCCCGGCGGCAGCCCTTCGACCTGTTCTTCGACGGCAGGCAGATGGAAGGTGGCGGATTTGCCGTCGGTTGATGTTCCAGACGTTGCTTCGGTCATCCGACGGACCCGCCCCTACTTCAACAAGCCCTTCTCCTTGTAGTACCGCTCGGCACCGGGGTGCAGCGGCACCGGCATGCCGTCGAGCGCCTTGGCCGGGTCGATCGCCTTGGCGGCGGCATGTGCCGCAGCCAGTTGGTCGAGATGGTCGAACATCAGCTTGGTCATCTGGTAGGCGGTCTCGTCGGAGACATCGGCGCGGGTGATGAGGAAATTGCCGACGGCGGCGGTGGCGACATCCTCGCTTTGGCCTTCATAAGTGCCCTTGGGAATGACCACCGACAGATAGGGCGCGCCGATCTTGGCGACGTCCTCGGCCGGCACCGCCACGACATTGATCGGCACGGAGGTGGCGAGGTCGCGGATCGAGGCGACGCCGAGCCCGGCCGATTGCAGCGTGGCGTCGAGCTGCCGGTTCTTGATCAGCTCGACCGATTCGGCGAAGGGCAGATACTCGACCCGGCCGAGATCCTCATACTTCAACCCGGCGGCGGCGAAGATGGCGCGGGCGTTGAGCTCGGTGCCGGAGGCCGGCGCGCCGACCGACAGGCTTTTGCCCTTGAGGTCGGCCAGCGTCTTGATGCCGGACTCCCGGCTGGCGACGATCTGGATGTAGTTGGGATAGATGGCTGCGATGCCGCGCAACTTATCGAGCTTGCCGGGGAAACCGGCCTCGGCATTGCCTTCGGCGGCCAGCTTGACGGAATCGCCCAGCGCAAACGCGATCTCGCCCTTTCCCTGCTGCAACAGATTGAGGTTTTCGACCGAAGCCTTTGTTGCCTGCACCTGGGTGCGGGCGCCTTCGATGCCCTTGCCGTAGATTTCCGACAGTGCCACGCCGAGCGGATAATAGACGCCAGATGTGCCGCCGGTGAGCACGTTGATGAATTCCTGCGCCTTGGCGGAAACAGCGCCTAGGCCAAGCGACAGCGCCACGGCGCCGGCCGCAACAAGTTTCGTCCTGAAATGGAACATCTGATTTCCTCCCTGAAATAGCAGCCGCATCACCTCCCTGACGCGAACAGAAGCGAGTTTAGACAGCGAGATGGAAATGCCAACCCGCAATCCCATGCGTTAGACGAATGGTTGAGTGCGGGATGCACAGATGGCCGCTTGCGTGAAATGTCTTCGGAGCCGAAAGATTTTTCCAATGCCTGTCGAAATCGGCCAGGGCCGCGCGACATACGTCCGGCTCGCAAACGAAGCAGCCTTCGAAACAACGGGAGAAGACCATGCGATACATGCTTTTGATCTACGTCAATGAAGCCGCGATGGCGGCCGCGCCGACCGATAAGACCTACGAGATCAGCGCTGCCTATGGCGCGTATACCGATGCGTTGAAGAAGTCCGGCGCCTGGCTGGCCGGCGACCGGCTGAAGCCGACCCAGGCCGCCACTTCGGTGCGGATGGTCAATGGCAAGACCAACGTGCTCGATGGCCCCTATGCCGACACCAAGGAGCAGCTTGCGGGCTTCTACATGATCGAGGCCGAGGATGCCGATGCCGCTATCGCCTGGGCGGCGCGCTGCCCCGCGGCCAGCGCCGGCACGGTCGAGCTGCGGCCGATCTGGGAACAGACCATGTGATGGAAAGTGGCCTGGAGATCGCGCGGGCGGCAGCGGAAACCGCCGCCCGGCAAAGCTACGGCAAGCTTGTCGCCTGGCTCGCGGCCCGCACGCGCGACGTGGCCGCAGCCGAGGACGCGCTGGCCGATGCCTTTGCCGCCGCCCTCGAACGCTGGCCAAGAACCGGCGTACCCAAGAAACCGGAAGCCTGGCTGCTGGCGGTGGCAAGGCGGCGCCGCGTCGATGCGGTGCGGCGCCGGCTGACCAGCGAGGCCGGCCGCGAGCATCTCAAGCTGATTGCCGAGGAAGCGGAGGCGCGCATGACCGACGAAGACCTGCCCGACGAGCGGCTGCGGCTGATGTTCGCCTGCGCCCATCCGGCGATCGAATCGAGCGTGCGTTCGCCGCTCATCCTGCAGACGGTGCTGGGGTTCGACGCCGCGACGATCGCTTCCGCCTTCCTGGTCTCGCCGGCAACGATGGGCCAGCGCCTGGTGCGAGCCAAGTCCCGCATCCGTGAAACCGGTATTCCGTTCCGCGTGCCGGAGCAGGCCGAACTCGGCGAACGGCTGGATGCGGTGCTGGAAGCGATCTACGCCGCCTTCGCCGAAGGCTGGTCCGACCCGGCGGGCACCGAGACGCGAGGGCGCAATCTGGCGACCGAAGGCATTTGGCTCGGCCGGCTGGTGGCTTCGCTGTTGCCGGAGGAGCCGGAGGCGCTGGGCCTCCTGTCGCTGATGCTGTTTGCTGAGTCGCGCCGCGCCGCACGGCGCAGCGCCGCCGGCGACTTCGTGCCGCTGGCGGAACAGGATTGCCTTCTATGGGACCGCGCCCTGATCGATGAGGCGGAGGCGCTGCTTTCCCACGCCGCGGCCAAGGGCATCATCGGCCGCTACCAGCTTGAGGCGGCCGTGCAGTCCGCGCATGCGGCACGACGGCTGACCGGCCGCACCGACTGGGCGGCGATCCGCGAGTTCTACGACGCGTTGCTTTCGATCGCAGGATCGCCGGTGGTGGCGATAAACCGCGCGGTGGCGATCGCCGAGGCCGAGGGCGCAGTGGCGGGATTGGCGGCCCTCTACGTGCTGGGCGACGACAAACGGCTTGATGACTATCAGCCCTATTGGGCCGCACGCGCCGGTCTCCTGGCCAGGCTTGGTCAGGTACCGCAAGCCTGCGAAGCCTATGACCGGGCGATCGGCCTCGAGCGCGACCCGGCGGTGCGCCGCTTCCTGCAGGAAAAGCGGGCAGTGCTCAGAAATTGAGCTTCAGCCCGGCCACATCTCGTGCGAGGTGTTGAGCGTCTTCATCAGCGGATGGTCGCGCAGCCGCGCCCACAGGCGTTCAATGTTCGGCCATGCCGTCCGCGCGCTGTCGATGTCGGGATGCCAGGCCACCAGCATGACCAGATAGATGTCGGCCAGCGACATCCGGTCGCCGACCAGCCAGTCACGGCCTTCGAGCGCGGCATCCAGAACGGCAAAGCCACGGTCCATCTCGGCCACGGCTGCCTGCTTGACCGCCTTGGTGCCTTCGGGATCGGCAGTGTAGCGGTATGCGTAGTAGAAGCGCAGCACCGCCGGATAGAGCACCGACGACATGAAGGCCATCCAGCGCAGGAAATCGGCGCGGGCAGGCGCGTCTGCTGCCGGCGCCAAATTGGCATCGGGATGACGCTCGGCAAGCAGGATGCAGATCGCCGCCGATTCCGTCATCGAGCTTCCGTCCGGCAAGGTCAGCACCGGCACCTGGTTCAACGGACTGATGTCGAGGAAGGCGGGGTCGGGCCGGTCGGTCTTCGGCACGTCGATCTGCTCGAACTGTGCATTCGCCAACGCCAGCGCTGCCTCGACGACGAAGCCGCCGCTGCCAGGACGGGTATAAAGCTTGTACATGAAATTCTCCCCCGGCCGCGCAAAGCAGGCCGGGGCGATATGAACCGGAAGCGGTGTCGCGCTCAAGCCGCCGGTGGCGGCCACGCGCGTTTTTTCAGCGGGCCAGCTTGGACGCGAAGGAGCGTCGGACTACGATCCCAGCCCCTCGAACAGGATTGTCGACAGATAACGCTCGGCGAAGGACGGGATGACCACCACAAGATTTTTGCCCTTGTTCTCCGGCCGCGAGCCGACGACGATGGCCGCCTGCAGGGCGGCGCCCGAAGAGATGCCGACCGGCACGCCTTCGAGGCGGGCGACGAGGCGGGCATTGGCCACCGAATCCTCGTTCGACACCTTGACGATCTCGTCATAGATCGTCGTGTCGAGGATCTTGGGCGCAAAACCGGCGCCGATGCCCTGGATCTTGTGCGGGCCGGGCTGGCCGCCCGACAGAACCGGCGAGGAGTCGGGCTCGACGGCGACGACATGCACGGAGGGCTTGCGCTTCTTCAGCACCTGGCCGACGCCGGTGATGGTGCCGCCGGTGCCGATGCCGGCGACGAAGATATCGACCTCGCCATGCGTATCGTTCCAGATTTCCTCGGCCGTCGTCGTGCGGTGGATTTCCGGATTGGCCGGGTTCTCGAACTGCTGCGGGATGATCGCATTGGGGATCGTCGCTGCCAGTTCGTCGGCCTTGGCGATGGCGCCTTTCATGCCTTTCGGACCCTCGGTCAGCACCAGCTCGGCGCCGAGCAGCGCCAGCATTTTCCGGCGCTCGACCGACATTGTTTCGGGCATCGTCAGGATCAGCTTGTAGCCCTTGGCCGCGGCGGCGAAGGCAAGCGCGATGCCGGTGTTGCCCGACGTCGGTTCGATCAGCGTTGTCTTGCCGGGAGAAATCTTGCCTGATGCCTCAAGCGCCTCGATCATCGCCACGCCGATGCGGTCCTTGACCGAGGCGATCGGATTGAAGAATTCGAGCTTGGCGATGAGATTGGCGACGATGCCCTTTTCCCTGGCGAACTTGTCGAGCCGCACCAGGGGCGTGTCGCCGATCGTATCGGTGATGGAATTGTAGACGCGGCCGCGGCCGGGCACGCGGGCTGATGTGGCGGACTTGTTCATTTGTTTCGCTCCCAGAACTTCAGGCGAGTAAGGATTTCAGGCAGTGGAATTGCAGCCGGCAAGATAGGGCCTTCGGTCGCGCAAGATAGACTGTCGGCTGAAAATATCCGAGTGGGACCTGTGTCTAAAACCGTGCCGTCCCGGAAAAGCATTTCTCGCAAAGGCCCGTTTGCGAAATGCTTTGGCGGAAAGCTCTCTATTGCCGAGCGGCAATCGCTGCAGCAGCACCGACCATGAAGCCGGCCGCCGTGCGGTTCAGCGCCTTGAGCGCGCGGGGCGATTTCAGAAACCAGCGCGCCTTGGCCGCCAGCGCCAGATACGGTACCAGCACCACCAACAGCACGACAACGGTCAGCGCGACGAGGATGCCGTAATCCGCCAGCGTGATGGTTTTCAGGTCGACGATGGTCGGCGTGATCGCGAGATAGAAGATCATCGTCTTCGGATTGCCGAGGGTAACGGTCAGGCCGGCGGCAAAGCTCGACAGCAAGCCGCCCTTGCCTTTTCCGGCCTCGACGGTCTCGGGCGTGATGCCGCTGTTCCAGAAGCGCCAGCCGAGAAAGGCGAGATAGGCGACGCCGAGCCATTTGATGGCCAGGAAAACCATGCCGAAGGATTGTGCGACGAAGGCGAGGCCAAGCACCACGGCGGTCAGATAGGTGATGTCGCCAACCATCAGGCCAAACGACATCGCCAGCGACGAGCGGAAGCCTGAGCCGAGCGCACGGGCGACCAGCGCGGTGATGCCGGGACCAGGAATCGCGGCGGCGATGCCGAGGGCCGCACTATAGGCGAGGAATCCGGTAAGGGTCATGGCACTGGTCTCGGATCAGAGCGTTTTATTGTATGGGACAGGCCAAGATTGAATTCCCTGGGGCCGGATTCTATTGCACCAGATATCGAGGGCTCGCCTTACGAAGCCCCCTCATCCGGCCGCTTCGCGGCCACCTTCTCCCCGAGGGGAGAAGAGACGGGCGCCAGCGTCTGCTGACTCCTCCCCTCGGGGAGAGGTCGGATTGTTCCCGAATTGCTCTTCGCAATTCGGTTGGCAATCCGGGTGAGGGGGCCTGCGTTACCTGAGCAGATCAGGACGGACCGTCGCCATGGGTGACACGCCAGATGGTGCCGTTGCCGTCCTCGCTGACGATCAGCGCACCGTCGCTCGCAATCGCCACGCCGACCGGCCGGCCCCAGACCTCACCGTTGGAAACCACGAAGCCGGTGATGAAATCCTCATACGCGCCGGTCGGCCTGCCGTCCTTGAACAGCAACCGCACCACCTTGTAGCCGGTCCTGTTGCCGCGGTTCCATGAACCATGCAGAGCGACGAACGCATCGCCCTTGTATTCAGCTGGAAAGCTCTTCCCCTCGTAGAAGGCGATGGTGAGCGGCGCCGAATGCGCCTGCATCAGCACATCGGGAACGGTCGTTTTGCCGGCAAGATCGGGGCGCTCACCCTTGTGGCGCGGATCCTCATTGTTGCCGATATAGTACCAGGGCCAGCCATAGAAAGCACCCTCCTTGACCACGGTCGCGTATTCGGGCGGCACATTGTCGCCAAGCGCATCGCGTTCGTTGACGACGCACCACAGCGCGCCGGTCGCCGGCTGCACGGTCATACCCGAGCAGTTGCGCAAGCCGGCGGCAAAGATGCGGCCGTTCTTGCCATCGGGATCGAAGGCCAGCACGTCGGCGCGGCCGTCTTCAGAACCCCAGGCTGCACCCAGCGGCTGCGATTTCGCCCAGGCATCGAGTCCGCCTTTCGGCTCCCGGCCCATGTCCTCGGCGACATTCGATCCCGAGCCGACCGAAAGGTAAAGCGTCTTGCCGTCCGGCGAGAAGGCGATATCGCGGGTCCAGTGATGACTGGCGGGGATGTTGCCGACGATGGTTTCCGGGTCGCCGGAGGCCTTCAGGTCGCCATTGCGGTAGGCAAAGCGCACGATGCTGTCGCTGTTGGCGACATAGACCCATTGCGGGTCAGCGCCCGGCGGATAGAAGGCAATGCCATAGGGCCGGTTGAGATTGCCGGCAAAGATGCCGTCCTGCGCCGGCTTCGCACTGCCTTCGGCGAGGCGATAGATGCGGACCTGGTTGGCTTTGCTGTCGGCGACGAACAGGTCGCCATTCGGTGCGACGCGCACGACGCGTGGATTGTCGATGCCCGATGCAACCAGCTCGGCCGAGAACCCCGGCGGCAGTTGCAGCTTCGCGTCTGCCGGCATGTCCGCGATGCCGGCGCTGTTCGAGGTCGACCGGGTGGCATTGGGCTTGGGCAGATCATCCGGTCTGATCAGCCGGCGGGTGCCCGGCTTGTCCGCTCGCCAGTCGCCGAAGGCAGCCGCGCCCTTCAGCACCGGCTCGTCCGCCTGCTGGGCGAATGAAGCGGTCGAGACAAACAGTGCGGCGGAAAGTGCCGGGCCGGCAAAACGCATCATTCGGTCCTCCAATGTTCGGGCGTGAAAACAGGAACGACCGGTTTCGTCGATCGTTCCACGGCACACGATGAGGTGAAGGAAGCTTGCGGTTTTCCGGTTCAGGTCCCGGCGGCGTAGAAATCGTCGTCGAGGCGTTTTTCCAACTCGACGAGGTCAGCCGGCAGCGGCAAGCCCATGGCGCGCATTTCCCGTAGCTTTTCGCGCAGCTGCTCCTGGATCTCGTGCTGGTCTTCCGGCTGGTTGACCATCTCCTCCAGCAGCAGGCTGATCCGGGCCTTGAATTCTTCGAGCGCCATCGTCGTCTCCTCGGTTGGATCAGCTCAGCGCAGCATGCGTGAAATCAACTGCGCCGTATAGTCGACCATTGGGACGATGCGCGCGTAATTCAGCCGGGTCGGGCCGATGACGCCGAGCGCGCCGACGACGCGGGCATCCTTGTCGCGATAGGGGGCGACGACCAGCGACGAGCCCGACAGCGAAAACAGCTTGTTTTCCGAGCCGATGAAGATGCGCACACCCGAGCCCTGCTCGGCGAGGTCAAGCAGCTGGATAAGCCCGTCCTGCGTCTCCATGTCCTCGAACAGATGGCGCAGCAGCTCGATGTCGGCCTGGGCGGTGACGTTTTCAAGCAGATTGGCACGCCCGCGCACGATGAGCCGTGCCGGCAGGCCGCTGTCGGCGCCGGCCCACACCGCCAGCCCCTTCTCCACCAGGTCCTGCGACAGCGTGTCGAGCGCGGCCCTGGTTTCTTCCTTGATGCGAGCGATCTCGATCCGCGCCTCGGCAAGCGTGCGACCGCGTATATGGGCGTTGAGGAAATTCGAGGCCTCGTGCAGTTGCGAGACGGTGATGCCGGCGGGCAGGTCGACGACGCGGTTTTCGACGTCGCCATTCTGCGACACCAGCACCGCCAGCGCCTTCGTCGGCTCAAGCTGGATGAATTCGATGTGCTTCAGCGCCACCTCGTTCTTGGCGGCCAGCACCAGGCCGGCGCCGCGCGACATGCCCGACAGCATCTGGCTGGCCTCGGTCAGCATGTGCTCCAGCGTCGCACCGGAGCCGGACGCCCGCACCTGTGCCTCGATGGCGCGGCGCTCCTCGTCGGAAAGGTCGCCAAGCTCCATGAAGGCATCGACGAAGAAACGCAGGCCGGCCTGCGTCGGCAGCCGGCCGGCCGAAATGTGCGGCGCGTAGATCAGGCCGAGATGCTCGAGGTCGCTCATCACGTTGCGGATAGTCGCCGGCGACAGTGAGGACGGCAGGATACGCGACAGGCTGCGCGATCCCACCGGTTCACCGTCCCTGAGATAGGAATCGACGATGCGCCGGAAGATGTCGCGGGAACGCATGTCGAGCGCCTGGAATACTGGCGACTGAAGCGCGGGCGACTGCGAAGCGGGATCGACTGCCTTGGTCATACGGCCAAAAACCTCCGGCCCAAGGATATAGACTTACACTGCACCCGCGCAACCCGGTGTCTGTGTCCGATCGTCAGGCCATTTTCCTTTGCGCCACGCGTCCCATGCGGTTACAAGCCGGCCAAGATTCCGAAAAATGACAAGAAAGCAGCCCTGAATGCGCCCTTCCAAACGCCAATTCGACGAAATGCGTGCCATCTCCTTCGAGCGTGGCGTCTCCAAGCATGCCGAAGGCTCATGCCTGGTGAAGTTCGGCGACACGCATGTCCTGTGCACGGCCAGCCTCGAGGAAAAAGTGCCGGGTTGGATGCGCAACTCCGGCAAGGGCTGGGTGACGGCGGAATACGGCATGCTGCCGCGCTCGACCGGCGAGCGCATGCGCCGTGAGGCTTCGGCCGGCAAGCAGGGCGGCCGCACGCTGGAAATCCAGCGGCTGATCGGCCGCTCCTTGCGCGCCGTGGTCGATTTGCAGGCGTTGGGCGAACAGCAGATCACCGTCGACTGCGACGTCATCCAGGCCGATGGCGGCACCCGCACCGCATCGATCACCGGCGGCTGGGTGGCGCTGTATGACTGCCTGCGCTGGATGGAAGCGCGCCAGATGGCCAGCGTCGCCAAGGTGCTGAAGGACCATGTCGCGGCGATCTCCTGCGGCATCCATGACGGCCAGCCGGTCATCGACCTCGACTATATCGAGGATTCAGCGGCCGGCACCGACGCCAATTTCGTCATGACAGGCAAGGGTGGCATCGTCGAGATCCAGGGCACCGCCGAGGGCGAGCCTTTCTCCGAGGAGCAGTTCGCGGACCTGATGGGCCTGGCCAAGAAAGGCATCCAGCGCCTGGTGAGTTTGCAGCAGATGGCAGTGGCTTAGTTTTTAGATGTCGAGCCTGAGCGCCCCCCTCTGGCCTGCCGGCCATCTCCCCCTCAAGTGGGGAGATCGGATGTCATCTAGGGCTTCGCCAATCTCCGGCGTTGTAGGGCGCGCGACAATGCAGAAGCTGCCAATCTCCCCACCTGAGGGGGAGATGGCCGGCAGGCCAGAGGGGGGCGCCTCGTGACACCCTCCGCGATCCTGGAATCGGCCCTCTACGTCACAGACCTGCCCGCCGCCGAAACCTTCTACACCGACATCCTCGGCCTCAATCTCCTCGGCAAGGTCGACGGCCGCCACCTGTTCTTCCGCTGCGGCCCCGGCGTGCTGCTCGTCTTCAACGCCGAGGCAACCAAGATCCCGCCGGCGCCTGACGCGAGGCTGCCGGTGCCACCGCACGGCGCGGTCGGCCAAGGTCATCTCTGCTTTACGGCGACCGCCGATGAAATCGCCGGCTGGAAAGCCCATCTGGAGGCAAAGAAGATCGCCATCGAGAGCGAATTCGAGTGGCCGCAGGGCGGCCGTTCGATCTATATACGCGACCCCTCGGGCAATTCGATCGAATTTGCCGAGCCAAGAATCTGGGGCCTTTGATGCATTCTCTCGATGGCAAGAAGATCGTCGTCGCCAGCCATAATGAGGGCAAGCTGCGCGAATTCGCCGACCTGATGGGACCGTTCGGCTTCGAAGCGAAGTCGGCCAGGGAGTATGGCCTGCCGGAGCCGGACGAGACCGGCACCACCTTCGAGGAGAACGCCTACATCAAGGCGCTCGCCGCCGCCAAGGCGACCGGCCTGCCGGCGCTGTCGGACGATTCCGGCCTGTGCGTCGACGCGCTTGACGGCGCGCCCGGCGTCTACACCGCCAACTGGGCCGAAACCCCGGACGGTTCGCGTGACTTCGGCATGGCCATGCAACGCACCGAAGTGGCGCTGCAGGAGGTCGGCGCCGCCTTGCCGGAGCAGCGCAAGGGACGCTTTGTCGCCGTCATCTGCCTGGCGTTTCCCGACGGCGAGGCCGAATATTATCGCGGCGAGGCCGAGGGCACGCTGGTCTGGCCACCGCGCGGCGAGCTCGGCTTCGGCTACGATCCTGTGTTCCTGCCCGATGGCTTCGAAAAAACCTTCGGCGAAATGAGCGCCGAGGAAAAGCATGGCTGGAAGCCCGGCCAGGCCACGGCGCTGTCGCACCGCGCCCGCGCCTTCCAGAAATTCGCCCAAGCTCGATTGGGCTCGGCATGAGCATGCTGCTCGACCGGACGCCCGGCTTCGGCGTCTATGTCCACTGGCCGTTCTGCGCGGCCAAATGCCCCTATTGCGACTTCAACAGCCATGTTCGCCACCAGCCGGTCGACCAGGAGCGCTTTGCCGCCGCCTTCGAGGCCGAACTGGCGACGATGCGCGAGCGCACCGGGCCGCGCGAGGTGACCAGCGTTTTTCTCGGCGGCGGCACGCCCTCGCTGATGAAGCCGGAAACCGTGGCCAGGGTTCTGGACGCCGTGGCGAAGAACTGGACTGTGCCTGCCGGCATCGAGGTGACGCTGGAGGCCAATCCGTCCTCGGTCGAGGCCGAGCGCTTTCGCGGCTATCGGGCAGCCGGGGTCAATCGCGTGTCGCTCGGCGTGCAGGCGCTGAACGACAAGGATTTGCGCTTCCTCGGCCGTTTGCACAATGTCGAACAGGCCCTGCACGCCATCGGCTTCGCGCGAGAAATATTCCCAAGGCTGTCCTTCGACCTGATCTACGCCCGCCCCGGCCAGACGCCGGAGGCTTGGGCATCGGAGCTGGAACAGGCGATCGGCCATGCCGCCGACCATCTGTCGCTCTACCAGTTGACCATCGAGGAAGGCACGCCCTTCCACGCGCTGCATGCGGCAAAGAAATTCGTCATCCCCGACAACGACCATGCCGCCGACCTCTATGCGCTGACGCAGGAGATCACCACGGCGCACGGCCTGCCGGCCTACGAGATTTCCAACCACGCCAGGCCGGGCGCCGAGAGCCGGCACAACCTGACCTACTGGCGCTATGGCGAATATGTCGGCGTCGGGCCGGGCGCGCATGGCCGCTTCGTCGAGAACGGCCGGCGCACGGTGACAATCGCCGAGCGGATGCCGGAAACCTGGGCCAATCTGGTCGAGGCCAAGGGCCATGGCGTCACCGGCGGCGAGATCCTGACGCGTTCGGAAGAGGCCGACGAATTCCTGCTGATGGGCCTGCGGCTGGCCGAAGGCATCGACCTCGCCCGCTACGAGGCGTTCTCCGGGCGCGGCCTGTCGAGCGAGCGGTTGTCGATGCTGCAGGGCGAAGGGCTGGTGGCGCCGATCGGCAATGCGCGCCTGCGTGCCACGGCCGCCGGCATGATCGTGCTCGACGCGGTGGTCGCCGATCTGGCGCGCTAACCCTTGAAGAACGTCCTTTTCGTCTGCAGCCAGAACCGCTTGCGCAGCCCGACCGCCGAACAGGTGTTTTCAACGCGCCGCGATATCGAGGTGGCCTCGGCCGGAACCAACCACGATGCCGACACGCCGCTGACGCATGAGCTGGTCGCTTGGGCCGACATCATCTTCGTCATGGAAAAGGCGCACCGCACCAAGCTGCAGAAGAAATTCAAGGCCAGCCTGAAGAAGGCGCGTGTGATCTGCCTCGACATACCTGACAATTATGAATTCATGGATCTGGAGTTGATTGGCCTTCTGAAGGCGCGCGTTTCGCGGTATCTCGGTTGAGACGTCATCCGCGAAGGCCACCTTGATGAACCTGACCGTATCCTCCTGGCAATTCTGGGCATTGCTCTCGGCTGCATTCGCTGCCCTGACGGCGATCTTCGCCAAGGTCGGCATCGAGAACATCAATTCCGATTTCGCCACCTTCATCCGCACGATCATCATCCTGATCGTGCTCGGTGCCATCCTGCTCGCCAGCGGCCAGTTCCAGTCGCCGGCTACGATCTCGGGAAAGACCTGGGCTTTCCTCGCCCTGTCCGGTCTGGCGACCGGCGCTTCATGGCTCTGCTATTTTCGCGCCCTGAAGATCGGCAATGCGGCGCAGGTGGCGCCGATCGACAAGCTAAGCGTCGTGCTTGTGGCGGTGTTTGGCGCGGCCTTTCTCGGCGAGCGGTTGTCCGGAGCGAACTGGCTTGGCGTCGCCCTTATCGCGGCGGGTGCTGTGCTGGTCGCCTATCGAGGGTAGTTGCGCGCCATGGCGTGCGTTCTTCGTTTCAAGACGGGTGATGAAGATATCGAAGCGATTGGGCATCGTCCGGTCAGTGCTCCGTCGTGCTGTCGGGTTTGTTGTCGGAAAGGCTGACGTTCGTCGGCAAGGTGCTGGCGACGCGCTCTTCGGTCAGGCTGTGCTCGGTCTTGGCAGACGGGCGCTTGTCCCTGGGGGTGGCAACGCGGTTGCGGCCGGCATAGTAGGGTTCGAAAGCGTCTTGTATCTTGAGGCTGTCCATCCTGTCCTCCTCCGGAATCAGGGGGCTAATCTGCCAACGCCGGTTTGGTTCCCCACTGTGGCAAAGGAAAGGCGAATTCCCTACATCGGCATCAGCTTTTGCAAGCCCGCGTCAGCCGTGCCAAACAGGGCTGAATGGAGAAGTCGTCAGTGACCGCAGAGACGGGCAGGCGCAGCTATGTGGTCGGGCAGACCGAGATCGCGGCCCGGCCGCTGGAGCCGGCGCTCTATCTGGTGGCGACGCCGATCGGCAATCTCGCCGACATCACGCTGCGCGCGCTGGAGACGCTGGCCGCCGCCGACATCGTCGCTTGCGAAGACACGCGGGTGTCGCGCGTGCTGCTCGACCGTTATGGCATCCGCCGCCGCACCACAGCCTATCATGAGCATAATGCCGGCGAGGCCGGGCCGAAGCTGATCGCGGCGCTGCAGGCCGGACAGAGCGTGGCGCTGATCTCCGATGCCGGCACGCCGCTGGTGTCCGATCCCGGCTACCGGCTGGTCGGCGAGGCGCTCGACCACGGCATTCGCGTCGTGCCTATCCCCGGCCCATCGGCGCCGCTCGCGGCGTTGACCGCATCCGGCCTGCCCTCCGATGCCTTCATGTTCGCCGGATTTTTACCGGTGAAGACCGGGCAGCGGCTGACGCGGCTGGAGGCACTGAAAGCCGTGCCGGCGACATTGATTTTCTTCGAATCGCCGCGCCGGCTGGCCGAATCCCTCGGTGCCATGGTCGAAGCGCTGGGCGGCGAGCGCAAGGCCGCGATCGGCAGGGAATTGACCAAGACCTTCGAGGAGATGCGAACCGGCACGCTGCAGGCGCTGGCCGACCACTATGCCGCGGCCGATACGCCGAAGGGCGAGATCGTCGTCTGCGTCGCTCCGGCCGAGGCCAGGGTCGACGAACCCGCCGACATCGACCGTCTGCTTCTGTCGCTTGCCGCCGAAATGCCGGCCTCCAAGGCGGCGGCGGAAGCCGCGAAGATGACCGGCGGCCAGAAACAGGCGCTCTATCGGCGATTGCTGGAGCTCAAGGATGCTTCGGGAGAAAGCGGCGGTGGCTGAACGCCCGAGCGCCAGCCGCCAGAAAGCCTATCGGCGCGGCCATCGCGGCGAATGGCTGGCGTCGGTAGCGCTGATGCTGAAAGGCTATCGCATTCTCGCCCGCCGCCACCGCACGCGCTTCGGCGAGATCGACCTGATCGCGCGGCGCGGCGATCTGGTGCTGTTCGTCGAGGTCAAGGCGCGCCGGTCGCTGATGGAAGCCATGGAGGCGATCGGCCACGAATCGGAACGTCGAATAGAAGGCGCGGCCGACATCTGGCTGTCGCGCCAAGCGGACTACGGCAGGCTGTCGATGCGCTTCGACATGGTCGCCGTGCTGCCCTGGCGCTGGCCGGTGCATGTCGAGAACGCGTTTTATGGGAAGAGTTAGAGGGGGCAGCCCTCCTTCATTCGTCATCCACGGGCGGAGCCCGTGGGACGAAGCGTGAGGGCCGCTACGCGGAACACTCCTCACCCCCAGATCATCAACGCCACCAACCCGACACCGCCCACCACCAGCCGCCACCAGCCGAATAGCGAGTAACCTTTGCGCGAGACGTAATCGAGCAGGAAGCGCACGACGATGAGCGCCGTGACAAAGGCGGCGACGAAGCCGACGGCGATGATCGGCAGGTCGGCGCTGCTCAGCACGTTGCGGTTCTTGAACAGGTCGAAGGCGAAGGCGCCGACCATGGTCGGGATTGCAAGGAAGAAGGAAAATTCAGCGGCCGCGCGCTTGTCGACGCCCAAAAGCAGGGCGCCGACGATGGTCGAGCCCGAACGCGATGTGCCGGGAATGAGCGACAGGCACTGGAAAAGCCCGATCTGCAGGTAAAGCCGGGTCGGGAAGCGCTCGACGTCGCGATAAACAGGCTTGAGGTTCATGCGGTCGACCACCAGCAGCACGACGCCGCCGATGATCAGCATGATGCAGATCAGCCTTGGCGATTCGAACAGCACCGTCTTGATGAAATCATGCGCCAGCGCGCCGATGAATGCCGCCGGCAGGAAGGCGATGAGGATGCCGATGACGAAATGCCTGGTCAGTCGGTCGTGCGGCAGTTCGAGCAGCATTTTCCAGAGACGGCGGAAATAAACGCTGAGGATCGCCAGGATGGCGCCGAGCTGGATCAGGATCTCGAAGGCCTTGCCGGTCGAGTGGAAGCCGAGGAAATGGCCAGCGAGCAGGATATGGCCGGTCGAGGACACCGGGATGAACTCGGTCAGCCCCTCCAGCAGGCCGAGCAGCAGGGCTTCGACGATGGTCTGGCTTTCCATGGCTACCTCGGCATTGGCGTGACGGCTGACAGAAGGGCTTGCTTGTCATGGCGTTGAAGTCCCCCTATAGGTCGCAACACCCTGACGGCCCGCTAACCGGGCGGCCAAGACTTACCGGTGCGCCCTGCGATTCGCCAGTGCGCTTTATCATCGCGGAACCATGCTGACGCTTTTCCACCATCCCATGTTCGCCACCTGTCGCTTCGTCCGCCTCGCTTTCGGCGAGTATGGCGAGGAGCTGGCCCTGATCGAGGAAAAGCCGTGGACCCGGCGCAAGGAGTTCCTGGCGCTGAACCCGGCCGGCACGCTGCCGATCCTGCTGGCCGAAGGCGACGTGCCGATCGTCGGCGCGACGGTCATATCGGAATATCTCGATGAAACGCGCGGCGTGCTGAAGCGCGACAAGCGGCTGTTCGCCGAGGACCCGATGCAGCGCGCCGAAATCCGCCGGCTCATCGACTGGTATCTCAACAAGGCTGAAAGCGAAGTCACCCGTCATCTGGTGCGTGAGCGCGTGCTGAAGCCGGTCATGCCGGAAACGGCGGGCGGCGGCTCGCCCGACTCGGGCGCGATCCGTGCGGCGCGCGCCAACATCCGCCAGCACATGAAATACAC
>NZ_RZQT01000249.1:0-3309 GCF_003998485.1 Mesorhizobium sp. M7A.F.Ca.CA.001.04.2.1 | reverse complement strand
TCGTCGTAGCCTCCAGAACAATGGCAGCTACAGAATCACATGCGATTCAAACACTTCAAGCCATTTTCCGGCGTCGCTTCTTCACGCTTGACCACAGCACGAAGCAAATGTGTGCGCACGCTAGCCCACAGGGGAGAAGGAAGAAACCTCACTCCGGCACAAACCTCACCGCGCCCTTGGCCGCGCTGGTGGCCATGGCGGCATAGGCGCGCAAGGCGGTCGTCACCTTGCGCTTGCGCTTTTCTTCCGGCTTCCAGGCCAGGGCGCCCTTGGCTTCCATCGCCGCCCGTCGCGCAACGAGTTCCGCCTCATCGACAGCCAGGCGGATGCTGCGGTTCGGGATGTCGATCTCGATCGTATCGCCCTCCTGCACCAGTCCGATCAAACCGCCTTCGGCAGCTTCCGGCGACGCATGGCCGATCGACAGGCCCGAGGTGCCGCCGGAGAAGCGGCCGTCAGTGACCAGAGCGCAGGCCTTGCCGAGGCCCTTCGACTTCAGATAGCTTGTCGGGTAGAGCATTTCCTGCATGCCGGGGCCGCCGCGCGGTCCTTCATAGCGGATGACGACGACATCGCCGGCCTTGATCTCATTGGACAGGATCGCCTTGACGCTGGAATCCTGGCTTTCGAACACGCGGGCCGGGCCGGTGAATTTCAGGATCGATTCATCGACGCCCGCCGTCTTCACGATGCAGCCGTCGAGCGCCAGATTGCCCTTCAGCACGGCAAGGCCGCCATCCTTGGAAAAGGGATGTTCGGTCGAGCGGATAACGCCTTTCTCGCGGTCGAGATCGAGCTCGTCCCAGCGGCGCTCCTGGCTGAAGGCGACCTGTGTCGGCACGCCGCCAGGGGCGGCGAGGAAGAAATCGCGCACGCTCTGGCTGGTCGTGCGGGAAATATCCCAATGGTCGAGCGCTTCGCCCAGGGTTGACGTATGCACCGTCGGCAGGTCGCGGTTGAGCAGGCCGGCATTGTCGAGCTGGCCGAGGATGGCCATGATGCCGCCGGCGCGGTGGACGTCTTCCATGTGGACGTCGGACTTGGCGGGCGCCACCTTGCACAGCACCGGCACCTTGCGCGACAGCGCGTCGATGTCGTCCTGATCGAAATCGATCTCGCCCTCATGCGCCGCAGCCAGGATATGCAACACGGTGTTGGTCGAACCGCCCATGGCGATGTCGAGCGTCATGGCGTTCTCGAAAGCGCCCTTCGAGGCGATGTTGCGCGGCAGTGCGGTTTCGTCGTCCTGCTCGTAATAGCGCTGGGCGAGATCGACGATCAGGTGGCCGGCCTCGACGAACAGACGCTTGCGGTCGGCATGCGTCGCCAATGTCGAGCCGTTGCCGGGCAGCGACAGGCCAAGCGCCTCGGTCAAACAATTCATCGAATTGGCGGTGAACATGCCCGAGCAGGAGCCGCAGGTCGGGCAGGCCGAGCGCTCGATGACCTTGACGTCCTCATCGGAGATCTTGTCGTCGGCGGCCGCGACCATGGCATCGACCAGGTCGAGCGCCTGCGTCTTGCCGGCGAGCACCACCTTGCCGGCTTCCATCGGACCGCCGGAGACGAAGACGGTCGGGATGTTGAGGCGCAACGAGGCCATCAGCATGCCGGGCGTGATCTTGTCGCAATTGGAGATGCAGACCATGGCGTCGGCGCAATGCGCGTTGACCATGTATTCGACGGAATCGGCGATCAGCTCGCGCGACGGGAGCGAATAGAGCATGCCGTCATGGCCCATGGCGATGCCGTCATCGACGGCGATGGTGTTGAATTCCTTGGCAACGCCGCCGGCCTTTTCGATCTCGCGCGCGACCAATTGGCCGAGATCCTTCAGATGGACATGGCCCGGCACGAACTGGGTGAAGGAGTTGACCACCGCAATGATCGGCTTGCCGAAATCCGAGTCCTTCATGCCGGTGGCGCGCCAGAGGCCGCGAGCGCCGGCCATGTTGCGGCCATGGGTGGTGGTGCGGGAACGATAGGCAGGCATGTTTTTTCCTTGGTGGCTGGCCGCAGCCCAGGGGTTGGCGCGGCGGAGCTGAATTCGGACCGCAGGCGTTATAGACGCGCAAGTATGGTCTGGCCACAATTTTGCAATGCGCCAGATTCCTCCAAGAATCGGATCTTACAAAAAAATGCATCCTGGTGTCGGATTGCACCGCGCGCGGCCGTCCTTGGGCAAACGGCGAGGCAACGGCACCATTCTCGGAGTCGGCCGTTTTCCCTGTAACACCAAAAGAGCAATCCGAGGAGCACGACATGCAAAAGATCACCACCTGCCTGTGGTTCGACGGCCAGGCCGAAGAGGCCATGAACTTCTACGTCTCCATCTTCAAGAATTCCAAGGTGCTGAGCGTGATGCGTTGGCCCGAAGGCCACGCCGATGCAGGCAAGGTGTTGGTGACCACGTTCGAACTCGACGGCGTGCAGTTCCAGGCGCTCAATGGTGGACCGCAGTTCAAGCACAGCGAAGCGATGTCGCAGTCGATCGACTGCAAGACGCAGGAAGAGGTGGATTACTTCTGGGACAAGCTCATCGAAGGTGGCGGCCAACCATCGCAATGCAGCTGGCTGAAGGATAAATTCGGCGTCTCCTGGCAGGTTGTGCCGGAGCAGCTGCCGCGCCTGCTCCTGGATCCGGACCGGGCCAAGGCCGGCCGCGTGATGTCGGCGATGATGCAGATGAGCAAGATCGACATCGCCAAGATCGAGGAAGCTGCCAGAGGATAGTCGAGGGTCGCGCCGCCCCTCATCCGCCCTTCGGGCACCTTCTCCCCGTGAACGGGGAGAAGGAAAAAGCGCGACTTACGCCGCTCTGTCGCGGACCTGATAGTCCTTGATCGTGGCAAACTTGATCGCTTTCCAGCGCTCCGCTTCGTAGTTCAGCGAGAAGGCGTGCTGGGCGAGGAACACCGGATCGTTGTCGAGGTCGCGGGCGATGTCGCCGCGATGCGCCTCGATGAAACGCAGGACCTCGGCCTTGTCGTCGGCCGAGATCCAGCGGCACACGGAAAAGCGCGACATCTCGAATTCGACCGGCAGGGTGTATTCGAAGTTCAGCCGTTCCTTCAAGACGTCGAGTTGCAGCGCGCCGACGACACCGACGATGGCCGGTGAGCCGTCCTCGGGCGAAAACAGCTGCACGACGCCCTCCTCTGCCATCTGGTGCAGCGCTTCCTTTAGCTTTTTGGCCTTCATCGCGTCGCCGAGGCGGACACGGCGCAGGATTTCCGGGGCGAAATTCGGAACGCCGCGGAACAGGATTTCCTCGCCCTCGGTCAGCGTATCGCCAATACGCAGCGTGCC
>NZ_RZQT01000248.1:0-3365 GCF_003998485.1 Mesorhizobium sp. M7A.F.Ca.CA.001.04.2.1 | reverse complement strand
CATGAGGCCCAACGCCTCCTGTCAAAATCCCCTGACACAAACAGTCCAAGACACTTCAATCACATAACAAAAAAACCCCGCCGAAAATCGACGGGGTTTGTCAGCAGTCTGAAGGGCGGCCCAACGGCCGCCCTTTTCTTTTGTGCCGGGCTTTGCTGTTATCGCGAGCAGAGAAATGGCGCGCATAAATTATGAGCACTATTACGATTCGACCGGCGACAGCGGCCGACCTCGACAGCATCACGGGCATCTACGCCGACGCGGTCGCCAAAGGCACGGCGAGCTATGAGTTGGAGCCGCCGAGCCGCGCGGAGATGGGTGTTCGATTCGACAGCCTGATGGCCGGCGGCTTTCCCTACCTGGTGGCGGAGAAGGACGGCGCGGTTCTCGGCTACGCCTATGCCGGTGCCTTCCGGCCACGCCCGGCCTATCGCTTCATTGTCGAGGATTCGGTCTATGTCGCGCCCGAGGCCAAGGGCCAGGGCGTCGGGCTCAAGCTGATGCAAAGCCTGATCGAGGCGGTGACGACGGCGGGCTTTCGCCAGATCATCGCGGTGATCGGCGATGGCCGTCCCGACAGCGCCTCGGTGCGGCTGCACGAAAAGCTCGGCTTTCGCCATTCGGGCCGCCTGGAAGGCTCCGGCTACAAGCACGGGCGCTGGCTGGACACGGTGTTCATGCAGCTGTCGCTGAATGGCGGGGCATCGGCGCCGCCCGATCCGAGTTCGCTGCCAGAGCGGAAGTTTCGCCTTAGAGGGGACTGAAGAAGGAACTGAAGAATTGCGCAATTGAAGAACTGAAGAATAAAAAGAAGCGGCGGCAACAGATGACGCCGAGGCCTTTTCTTCAACTCATCAATTCTCCATTTCTTCAATTCCCCTGCTCTAATTCCCTGCTCAGGCTTCGACCAGCTTCAACTTGCTGTCGAACACACCGAGCACGCGGCCGAGTTCCTGGCCGCGTTTCAAGATGCGGCCGCCGGCGGCGATGACGGCAAAGGCGCCCTGCTTGCGGGCCAGTTTCGGATCCTTGACGATCTGGAACAGCGGCACTTCGCTGGTGCGGCGGAAGACGGAAAAGACAGCGCGGTCGGCGAGATGATCGATGGCGTAGTCGCGCCATTCATTGGCGGCGACCATGCGTCCGTAGAGCCTGAGGATCTGGTCCAGCTCGCGTCGGTCGAACCGCACCGGCTGATCGAGACGTTCGCGTCGCGCCTCGTGCAGCGGGATTATTGCGGATGCGTCCCCATCCCCCGTCCCGCCACTGTCATCGGTCATGCCTCGATCCTTCAAAATGAATCTTTGCCAACCAAAGTTGGCGTGTTCGCGACTGAATTGCAAGGCCCGGCGAACCGAGCCCCGCGCCGCGCCGTTTCCGTCACGTCCAGTCACTTTTATGAAACGCCGTGTTGGAATTGGTGATGTTCCGCCACATTTCTGCCTTTTTTTATCCGCGCTCATGCCCCAATGTCCGACGAATTTACCGGCGTTGCCTGAGACGGTTCGGTCCGGCACCGGCTCGTAAACCCCAAGCCCCCCGCCCACGGGTCTGCGTCGGATCGAACCAACCTCGGCTCTTCCTCGGAAGAACCGGGAGCGACGATCCCAAAACCTAAATGACCGGCGTCAGAAGCAAGCTGACGTCGGTTTTTTATTGGCTGGTGATAGGTGAACCTTCGCGCTACCGCGGCAGGGGTTTGAGCGCTCTATCTCAAGGCTTGTGGATGAATGCGGCGCCGAGAATGGGACCGGGCATGCCGTCCTTGCCGACCGACTGCAGCAGCACGGCGCAGCCGCCCTTTTTGGCAATCTCGCTCATCGGCAGTTCGTAGCGCTGTGCCTTGCCATGCCACATGCCGGCGGTCTGGATGCCGGTGACGGCGTTCCAGTAGGTCATCTTGCGGCCGGTATTTTCGCCCTCGCCGACTTTGACCGTCTGCGGCGGGTCGAAATAGACGATGACGACATGGGCGTCGCTGGGGCCGTTGCCGGCATCGCCGGCGTCGATCATCACGCGATCGCTGGTGCGGCTGACCTTGACGGCGACGCGCATGCCTTCACCGCTTTTGGCCATGCGGGCGAGCGCACCATCGACCTCGCCGCGGTTGGCGCCGTTGACATGGACGCGGCCATTGATGACGGCCTGCGGCGTATAGACGGAGCGGCTGCCGAAGGCGCGCATATAGTCGTATTGCCGCTCGGTGTTCTCCTTGCGGCCGAGCGTGTCCTGCCAGCCGAGATAGTCCCAGTAGTCGACGTGATAGGCGAGCGCGACGATGTCTTCCTTGGCGGCAAGTTCGGAGAACAGAGTATCGGCCGGCGGGCAGGAACTGCAGCCCTGGCTGGTGAACAGCTCGACCACGCCCAATGGCTTTTCGATCTGGACCCGGTCGGTCTGGGCGCGATCGGATTCGCCGGCATGCCCGGCGCCGGCAGACGCCGAGAAGGCCAGCGCAAGAGCTGCCAGCCACAATGATTTTCGCGAGGCCATGGCCATTCCGATTCCCGCCGGTGATGCCGGCTTTATCTTGATTGCTGAAATATGTGGCAGAACCGGAAGTCAACGGGAAGTCACGTTGCGGTGAAATTTTGCCGTTGCAGCCGACCGCAACGCCGCAATAGGAAGGATCTGCGCTTCAGGATAGAAACCGATTCGGGCGGCAATCGCGATGTGGCAAACGTTTTTGGCGCCGGTCGACCTCTATTGCGAGCGGACCGGCCCGGAATTCTGGTCCGAACCGGTCAACGCCCTGACCAACTTCGCCTTCATCGCCGCCGGCCTGTGGGGCGTGCGCGAGGTGCGAAGGCTGGGCACCGGCGCCTTCGCCGAGGTTCTGGCCTGGTGGGTGGTGGCGATCGGCATCGGCTCGACGATCTTTCACACTTTTGCCACCAAGGGCACGGTCTGGGCCGACGTGCTGCCGATCGCCGGCTTCACGCTGGCCTACACGCTCTTCAATCTGCGTCGCTTCCTCGGCATGCGATGGGGCAAAGCCATCGCCATCTTCATCGCCTTCTATGTGATTGCCGGGGCGATAACCGTTGCCGTGCCGGACTGGCTGCGCCAGGCGTCGAACGGCACGACGGGCTATCTGCCGCCGTTCCTGGCGCTCGCCTTCTTCGGCGCGCTGGTGGCCGCCAGCGGCAATCGCGCCGGCTGGTACAATCTGGCCGGATCGGCGATCTTCGTGGTGTCCGTCGTCTGCCGGATGATCGACCCGCTGGTCTGCGGCGGCTTCCCGCTCGGCACGCACTTCCTCTGGCACATCCTCAACGGGCTGATGCTGGGTGTGTTGTTGGCCGCCGCGGCGCGGTTTGGGGCGCCGAAAGTAAGGGAATAGGGGAATAGGGGAATAGGGGAAT
>NZ_RZQT01000247.1:0-3471 GCF_003998485.1 Mesorhizobium sp. M7A.F.Ca.CA.001.04.2.1 | reverse complement strand
CTGCTGCAGAGCGGCCAACCGGCCGGCACCTCGCACACCTACATCTACACGCTGGAGAAGGCGACGACCAAGGCCGACCTCAAGCCCGACAGCTGCTGGGACCTGAAGGCGCTGCAGGCACAAGCGGCGGCGGCAAAGTAAACCGCACCTTTTCGACTGAAGTACAAGCGAGGTGACCGGAAGGATCCGGTCACCTCGTCCCCTCATGGAATAGCAGCAGCCGATGTCCTTTCGCGAACGCCTCCAGTCCTGGCGCTACAATCTCGTGCCCGACCATGTCGTCGGCGAGATACTGACCAAACGCTGGACCGACAACGCCATTCCGTTCCTGGCGCTGGTGGCGACATTGGCGACCTTCGGCTCGGTCATTCCCGGCTTCTTCAAGCTGACCGCTTTGCAGGAATCGACCCGCCAGCTCGGCGAGTTCTCGATGGTCGTCACCGGCATGACGGTGGTGATGCTGGGTGGCGGCATCGATCTGTCGGTCGGCTCGATCTTCGCGCTGTCGTGCTTTTCCGCCGTCTATGTCTTCTTCATCCTCGAACAGTCGATCTGGCTGGCGCTGGCCGCATCGCTCGCCACCGGCCTCATCTTCGGCGCCATCAACGGTTACCTCGTCGGTTATCTCCGCTTGCGCGCCTTCCTCACCACGCTGGTGACCTTCATCTTCGGCCGGGCGCTGTTCGACATCCTGGTCACCACCTATGCCGCCGATGTGCAGCTCTCGACCGCGACATCGGATGTGCTCGACTTCATCGGCGACAGCACCTTCTGGGGGCTGTCCGTCTCGGTGTGGCTGGCGATCATCCTGGCCATCGTCACTCATATCGCGCTGACGCGTTCGCGGCCGGGCTGGCACGTGCTGGCGGTCGGCGGCTCGAGGCGCTCGGCGCATAATGCCGGCATCCGCGTGCGTCGCACCGTGTTCATGACTTATGTCTTTTCCGGCTTCTGCGCCTCGATCGGCGGCTTCCTCATTGCTTGCCGGCTGAGCGGGGCAGGGCCGGGAACCGGCCTCAACCTCGAGATCATGGCGCTGACGGCGGCGGTGGTCGGCGGCGTCAGCCTCGGCGGTGGCCGAGGCTCGGTGATCAAGGGGCTGATGGGCGCCATCATCGTCTTGACCATGACCAATGGGCTGATCCGGCTGGGCTACGGCACCGGCACCAACCAGATGGTGCTCGGCATCATGTTGGCGGTGGCGGTGACCATCGACATCCGCTGGCTGAAGAACCGGCACAAGGTGCTGAATGAGGTCTATGTCGCGCCGGTCTATCTCAAGATGGGCGAGACACAGTCGGCCGCACCCGGCTCGGGCACGCCATACGAACTCGACAACAGGCTGTCGGCCGCAGAGCATATCGGGCTTGGCGAGCTGGAGGGGCCGGAAGACGTCATCCTCGACCGCGACGACAATCTCTATTGCGGCACGCGTCATGGCGAGATCGTCCGCTTCTTCGCGCCGGACTATGTCAGGTCGGAGGTGTTTGCCCACATCGGCGGTTTCCCGCTGGGGCTGGCCTTCGACAAATCAGGCAATCTGATCAGCTGCGTCGGCGCGATGGGTCTCTATTCGGTCTCGCCGGATCGGGAGGTCAAACGCCTCTCGGCGGAGACGTCGCGCTCGTGGACCTCGATCGTCGACGATGCACGGCTGCGTGACCCCAACGACTGCGATATCGCACCGGACGGCCGCATCTATTTCACAGATTCAACTAAGCGATATGACGCCCACGATTGGGCGCTGGATTCGATCGAGAACCGTGCCACCGGCCGGCTGCTGGTCTACGACCCGAAGGACGGTTCGACGAAGACGCTGCTCGACGGCTATCGCTACACCAACGGTGTGTGCATGGCGCATGACGGCAAGTCGCTGTTCTTCGCCGAAAGCTGGGCCTGCCGCGTGCACCGCTACTGGCTGGAGGGGCCGAAGGCCGGCACCGCCGAATGCGTCATCCGCGACATGCCGGGCTATCCCGACAACATCAACCGCGCTTCCGACGGCAATTACTGGATGGCGTGGCTTGGCATGCGCACGCCGAGCTTCGACCTGTCGCTGCGCCATCCCGACATGCGCAAGCGCATGACGCGCCGGCTACCGCAGGACGAATGGCTGTTTCCCAACATCAACACCGGCGGCGTGGTGAAATTCAATGACAGGGGCGGCATCGTCGAGGCGATGGGCGACCTCACCGGCGGCGCGCACCCGATGGTCACCTCGATGCGCGAGCACAAGGGGTATCTGTTCGTCGGCGGCATCCTCAACAACCGTATCGGCCGCTACAAGATTGCAGGCGCCGACCCGAACTGGACCAGCCCCGCTTCCTATTGGGGAGCAAAGCCATGATCCTCGACCCGGTGCTCGACCTGTTCCGCGGTAAGGCGGTGACCATCCCGCCGCTCGACGGCGCTTTTCGCCCCAATACGCGGCTGGATGATGCGCCGGCTTTTGCCGAGCTGACGGAACCGGATAATCTGCTGGTTGCCGGTGACAGGCTGCTGGTCTCCAGCGGCAACGCCATCCATTCGATTGCTGCTGGAGCGCAACCTGTCGTGGTCGAGACCTTTCCGTCTGCCGTCACCGCGCTGGCGCTGTCGCCATTGGGCGAACTGACGGTCGGGCTGGAAAGCGGCAAGTTGCTGATTGGCGGCAGCGACGTTTCACTGCCGGCCGGGATCAGCTGCATCACCGCACTAGCCTATGCGGATGACGGCACGCTGTGGCTGGCCAACGGCTCGACCGAGCATGCGCCATCGCAATGGGCCGCCGATCTGATGAAGAAGGGCGTGTCCGGTTCGCTCTGGAAGCGAGGCGCCGCAGGCGGTGATTTCCGCAAACTCGCCGGCGACATTGCCTTTCCCTACGGGCTGCATCCTGTCGGCGAGGATCTGCTGGTTAGCGAAAGCTGGCGTCACCAGCTTGTTCGCTTCGATGGCGCTACCGGCAACCGCTCGACGGTGCTTGCACATCTGCCGGGATATCCCGCGCGGCTGTCGCCGTCCGCCGATGGTGGGGCGTGGCTGACCCTGTTTGCGCCGCGCAACCGGCTGATCGAATTCGTGCTGCAGGAAACGCATTACCGGCAGGACATGCTGAGCCAAGTGCCGCCGGCCTACTGGATCGCGCCGGCACTGGCGTCCAGCCGCAGCTTCCTCGAGCCGCTGCAATGCGGCGGCATCCGCACCATGGGCATCCACAAGCCGTGGTCGCCGAGCCGCTCCTATGGGCTGGTGGTCAGGCTCGACCAGAAGATGCAGCCGCTGTTCAGCCTGCACAGCCGCGCCAACGGCACGCGTCATGGCATCTGCAGCGTTGCGGAAAAGGACGGCCGGCTGTTTGTCGCCTCCAGAGGCGGTGACTGCGTGCTGGCGATCGATGCGGGAGGTCTTTGATGGAACCGATCGTTCGGCTGGAAAACGTCACCAAGAATTATCGCGGCGTGCCCGCGGTGAAGAACGTCAGCTTCGAAC
>NZ_RZQT01000246.1:0-3479 GCF_003998485.1 Mesorhizobium sp. M7A.F.Ca.CA.001.04.2.1 | reverse complement strand
GGCTCGAATAGCGCCGTGCGCGGCCAGGTCAGCGCCCTGGCTTTGTCGCCGACCGCGTCCTGCCAGAGGCGCGACAGCATCACCGCCGTGCCGCTCGAATAGGAAAACTGTTTGCCGACCTCTGCAGCCAGCGGCTTGGATTCGGCAAAGCCCGCCATGTCAGGTTCGAGATAGAGCATGCGCGTGACGTCGGCGACGTCGCCATAATCCTCGTTGAACTCCAGCCCGCTCGACATCGCCATCATGTCGGCAAGGCTGATCGCGGCGCGGCCGTCCGCCTTCCACGGGGCAAATAGGTTTTTGTTGTCGAAAGCCATCTTGCCGTCCTTGACCAACGTACCGACGATGGCGGCATTCACCGTTTTGGTCATCGACCAGCCGAGCAGCGGCGTCCTGGCGGAAAAGCCATCGCCGTAGCGCTCGGCGACGACACGGCCATTCTTGACCACCACCACTGCGCGCATGCCGGTGCCGATCAGCGCCGCATCGTCCAGCAGCTTGGCAACAACCGGATCCTGTGATGCCTCGACCCGTTCGCCTTCCGGCCACAGGTCGCCCATGATGACTGCCGACGGCCCCGCTTGGATCGCGGTCCGCCGCACCTTTCCTACGTCGCCGTCCGGAACCGAAGCGCAGCCAAGCCCGTCGCGGGCTACGGCGACGCTCTTGCCGAGGAACCCGAACAGGCCGGCAGACACCGTTCCCCTGTTCTTGTCCACCGAAACCCGCATTAACCGCAGCAGGGGATGCCCGGGTGCCTGCACGTCGACGGCCAGCACCTCATTGGGATCGCGGCCGGCGATAAAAACGTTCGAACAGACGATCTTGGCCGAGTAGCCCGAGCCGACCCTGATCAACTCCGGTGGCGCGATATAAAGCCAGGCAAAAAGTGCTGCGATCACCAGGACGATCAGGCCAAGCAGCCATTTGACGATCTTGACCACGATCCGCATTTATTTCCTCCGGGCCCTGCCCGACCCTTATGTCATCGATTTGCCGCCATTGCTTCCGCAAATCACAATGCTTGTCGAGCGCCATCAACGGATTATCAACCATGATCGGCGATCACAGGATATGCTGAGCGATGCTGTGGGGCGATCGTTCGGAGGGGCCCCGATCACAAAGCAGGCCAACAGTGTAGAGACCCATCAGCGACCGGCTGAATCCGGCTCGGGAATTGCGATGCGCCGTCTTGCGGGCCTGATCATGCTAGCGCTGCTTGGTGCTTGCTCGACCGTCGACGATCTCTCGCCGCTGTCGCCATCCGCTTCGAGCAGCCCGACGGTTGCCGTGCGCGCGCCGCGCTTTGCCGACTCCAAGCCGCATGAATGGGAGAGCGGCGCGCCGTGGAACTATGCCGTCCACGGCACCGATGTTTCCAAATACCAGACCTCGGTCGACTGGCCGGCTGCCAGGGCCAGCGGCATCTCCTTCGCCTTCATCAAGGCGACCGAGGGCGGCGACCGTTTCGACGGGTATTTCAGCGAGCATTGGGCGCGCACGAAGGCCAACGGGATTCCGCGAGCCGCCTATCATTTCTATTATTTCTGCACCCCGGCTGCCGTTCAGGCGCGCTGGTTCATCCGCAACGTCCCCGTCGATCGCTCGGCGATGCCGCCGGTCCTCGATATGGAATGGAACCCGCAATCGCCGACCTGCAGGCTGCGTCCCGACGCCGCCACGGTGCGCGCGGAGATGACCACCTTCCTCGAAATCGTCGAACGCCATTACGGCAAGAAGCCGATCATCTACACTTCCGTCGACTTCTTCGACGACAACGGGCTGTCGGGGTTCCGCGGCTATCCCTACTGGCTGCGTTCCGTCGCCGGCCATCCGCGTGAGAAATACGGCAGCCACCCCTTCACCTTCTGGCAGTACACCGGAACCGGCATCGTTCCCGGCATGACCGGCAAGTCCGACATCAACGTCTTCAACGGCAGTGAAGCCGCCTGGAACAAATGGCTGCGGCAGAACACCCGTTGACGTCAGGTTCAACGGCAGCACCGCCCTGGATCAAAAGCACTCCAGCAGAGCTTCCGTTGAACCGGTTCAACTGCAGCACCGCCCTGGATCAAATCACTCCAGCAGAGAAGCTGCCGCAGAACACCGTTGACACCGGGCCTGCCGCCTGCTTTTCGACACAGCCAGCGGTAAAGAGTGCAACCGCCGGTAATTCAGGGCGTTGGGCTTCCCGGGGGGAGCACAACAAATGACCCCCTGTTCGTTTCGAAAGGAAGCTGATGCGACTGCGTTCCAAAGTCCTCGCGGCTGCGCTGACCCTGTGCGCCACGGCCTTGCCGGCGATGGCGCAGGAATGCGGCGGCGACTTCGAATCCTGGAAGCAGGGCGTCGCCGCGGAAGCCAGGGCGGCCGGCGTAGGTGCAGTGGGTCTCGACGCCCTTGAAGCGGCAACCTTAGATGACAAGGTGTTGGCGCGCGACCGCGCCCAGGGCGTCTTCACCCAAACCTTTGTCGAGTTTTCCAACCGAATGATCTCGGCCTATCGCCTGAAGCAAGGTGCGGCGAACATAAAGAAATACGCGGATGTCTTCGCCCGCGCCGACCAGCAGTTCGGCGTCCAGGCGCCGATCATCGCCGCCTTCTGGGCGCTGGAGACCGATTTCGGCGCCGTGCAGGGCGACTTCCACACGCTGAGCGCCCTGGTGACGCTTTCCCATGATTGCCGCCGGCCGCAGCTCTTCCGGCAACAGCTGGTGCCGCTTCTGGAACTGATCGATCGCGGCGTGCTGCCGGCCGATGTCAGGGGCGCCTGGGCCGGCGAGATCGGCCAGACGCAGATCCTGCCCTCCGACTATCTGGCACGCGGCGTCGACGGCGACGGCGACGGCAAGATCGACCTGCGCGGCAGCGTGCCTGATGTGATCATGACCACTGCCAACAAGGTGCTGTCGCGCGGCTGGAAACGCGACCAGCCCTGGATCCAGGAAGTCCGCGTGCCCGAAGACATGCCGTGGGATCAGACCGGTCGCACCAACAAGCTGCCGCTGTCGCAGTGGGCGCAATGGGGCGTCACCTACCCCAGCGGCGCGCCGCTGGTCGACAACGGCCTGAAAGCAGGCCTCGCGCTGCCGATGGGCCGCAAGGGGCCAGCCTTCCTCACCTACGACAATTTCGACGTCTATCTCGAATGGAACCAGTCCTTCACCTATGCGCTGACGGCAGCCAACCTTGCCGCACGGCTGGCAGGCGCTCCGCCGCTGGACCCGCGCAATCCCGAGACCGGTCTCAACAATGAGCAGATGAAGGCGTTGCAGACCAAGCTGGAAGCCAAGGGCTACGATGTCGGCACCGTCGACGGCATTTTGGGTACCAACACCCGCGAGGCGATCCGCAAGGAGCAGACGCGGCTAGGTTTGCCGGTGGATGGCTGGCCGACGCCGGAGCTTTTGGGAAAATTATAGGGCAGTAGGGCAAATTAGCCCGAAGCAGTGACTGCCGCCACCCCTATTCCCCTATTC
>NZ_RZQT01000245.1:0-3522 GCF_003998485.1 Mesorhizobium sp. M7A.F.Ca.CA.001.04.2.1 | reverse complement strand
GGCCTGTAGAGCCCGTCCTGCCAGCCGTCGGAGACATCGGCAAGTGCCGCGGTCGACAGCGTCACCACGCCGCCGAGAAGTTCCGGCCGGTGCTGCGCTTCGATGGTGGCCGTCCGCGGCAGCGTCAGGCGATGCGGCTGGCTGTCATTGTCTGATGCCTCGACGCAATAGATCAGCGGGCCGCGTGACAGCGCGACGCGGCCAGAATCCTGGCGCACCTGCGGGTTGGCATAAAGCCGCTCGATCGGCATTTCGAGATCGAGCCGGACATTGTCGCCCTTTTTCCATGTCCGCTTGATCGCGGCGTAGCCGTCGCTGGTGATATCCGCCAGCCTGATGGCTTCGCCGTTTATCTTCAACCCGGCACTGGCGCTCCAGGCGGGAATGCGCAGGTGCAAAGTGAACTCGACCGGCGCCCGCGGTTCGAGCATGATGTCGACGGCGCCGTCCCAGGGATAGCTGCTGACCTGCGTCAGGCTCACCGGGACGCCCGATATATCGAAGCGCGCGGTCGAGTCGCCATAGAGGTGGACGGCCAGCGCATCGTCGGCCAGGCTGTAGAAATAGCTGCCGATCGAGGCGACCATGCGCCCGATATTGGGCGGGCAGCACGGGCAGCGGTGCCACTTCCACCTGTTGTGCTTGCCCCGGCTTTCCAATGGATTCTCGTAGAAAAACAGCGAGCCGTCGAGCGACAGGCCCGAGATCGAACCGTTGTAGAGGGCGCGTTCCATCATGTCGGCGTAGCGCGCGTTCGGCCCCATGCCGAGCATGCGGCTGGCCCAGAACACCAGGCCGACCGCCGCACAGGTCTCGGCATAGGCGCTTTCGTTGGGCAGGTCGTAGTCGCTGGTGAAGCCCTCATTGTGCGCCGACGGCCCCAGTCCGCCAGTGATGTAGAGACTCTTGGTGGTGAGATCGTCCCACAGAAGGTCGAGTGCTGCTCGCAGCGTATCATCGCCATATTCGGTCGCGATATCGGCCATGCCGGAATAGAGGTACATCGCCCTGACAGCATGGCCGACGACCTTGTTCTGTTCTCGCACCGGGATATGCGACTGGCTGTATTCATAGGTCTTGAAATGATAGGCCTTCGGGTCGGCGCCGCGGGCGCGGGCCTCCTCGTCGAAATAATGCGGCTGCTGACCGCGCTGGTCGATGAAGTATCTGGCCAACTCCATATATTTCCGCTCGCCGGTCACCCGTGCCAGCTTGACCAGCGCCAGCTCGATCTCCTCGTGGCCGCAATAGCCCTTCTTCTTGCCGGGCTCCGGGCCGAGTACCGACGCGATGTGGTCGGCATAGCGGCACATGATATCGAGCAGCTTGCGTTTTCCCGTCGCCTGGTAGTAGGCGACCGCGCCCTCGATCAGATGGCCGGCGCAATAGAGCTCGTGGCAGTCGCGCAGATTGGTCCAGCGCTTGCCGGGCTGGATGCGTTGGTACCAGCTGGAGAGATAGCCGTCCTCCTGCTGCAGCCTGCCATACATGTCGATGACGGCGTCGATCTTCTTCTCCAGTTCGGGATTCTTGCGCCGGTAAAGCGAATAGGCCGCGGTCTCGATCGTCTTGCCGAGATCGGAATCCCAGAACATCTGCGTGGTCACCGTCGATCCGGTGAATTCCGCGCCCTGGCGGTCGGCTTCGTCGGGAGAGGGCGAGTGGAAGGGGATGACTATGCCGGGCGAGGGACGGTCCGGATCGATCTGCTCCAGCATGCGGGCCTCCACGCAGCGCTCGTAAAGGATATCGGCGGTGCGGGCGGCGACAGCGTCGGCGCGATCGCCCCAGAAGCCGTGCACGTCGACCTGCGGCACCGGCAGCGGGCGGAAGGCGAGCTTCGGTTTCCCGGTTTTTGCGGATGGCGATGCGGTCATTAATTTACTCCATTCTATTTGACGGCCCCGGCCATCAGGCCGCGGATGTAGAAGCGCTGCAGCGCCAGGAACAGGATGAGGCACGGCACCATCATCACGGTGACGCCCGCCTGCACCGCGCCCCAGTCGATGGCGCCGAAGCGGCCCGACTGCAGTGCGGTCATCATCACGGGCAGCGTGAATTTGGATTGATCGGTCATCAGCACGAGGGCGGCGAGGAATTCGTTCCAGGCGCCGAGGAAGGCAAACAGGGCGATGGTGACGACGCCCGGCCAGACCAGCGGCAGCATCACCTTCCAAAGCATGGTGAGATTGCCGGCGCCGTCCATGCGGGCGGCTTCCTCGATCTCGCGCGGCACCGCGTCGAAGGCGTTGCGCATCATGAAGATCGAGAACGGCAGTTGCAGCGTCACATAAACGCCGACCAGGCCGGTCAGCGTGTTGTGCAGGCCAAGCTTGGTCAGCACCAGGAAGATCGGCGTCAGGATCGACTGGAACGGGATCATGATCGTCGACAGAATGAGGATGAAGAACAGGTTCTTGAACGGAAACCGGAACCGCGAAAAGCCATAGCCGGCCAGCACGCTGACGGCGACCGACAGCACGACGGTCATCACCGAGACGTAGATGCTGTTTTGCGCCGAGACCCACAGCCCGTCGCCGAAGCTGTTGAGCGTGGCGTAGTTCTCCAGCGAGAAGCCTGATGTCGGCCAGGGCGGCAGCGGCGGCAGGCGCGCTTCGGTCGCTGGCTTGAACGCCGACAGCACCGCCCACACGATCGGCGCGGCAAACAGCACCGAGGCGACGATGCCGGTCGAATGCTCGCCGATGCGGCTCAAGAGCCGGCGGTTGCGGGAAGCGGCCTGCGCCATCAGTCGAGCCCCTCCGGCTTGCGCAGCAGCCACAGCTGGACGAGGCTGAGCGCCACCAGGATCACCAGCAGCACCATCGACAAAGCCGCGCCGTAGCCGAGCTTGAACGACACGAAGGACTGGTTGAAGATCCAGTAGACCGCCGTCAGCGTCTGGTTGCGTGGGCCGCCGCGCAGGATGATGTAGAACTGGTCGAAGGCGAGGATCGAGCCGGCGACCGACAGGATCAGGGCCAGCGCCAGCGTGCGGCGCATCAGCGGCAAAGTGATCGCCCTGAACCTGGCGAACGGACCGGCGCCGTCGATAACGGCCGCCTCCTGCAGATCCTGCGGGATCGATTGCAGGCCGGCCATCAGAATGATCATGGTGAAGCCGGCGACCTTCCAGACGACCATGGCGATGATCGACCAGAAGGCCGGCTGGAAGGTGGCCAAAAGGTTGAACTTCCTGTCGATCAGGCCAAGGTCGTAGGCGGCCGGGCTGAACAGGCCGGAATCGACGTTCAACAGCCATGACCAGAGCAGGCTGGCCGAGGCAAAGCCGACAACCGCCGGCATGAAGAACATCGTCCGGTAAAGATTGGTCAGCGGCCGCGGCCGCTCGACGAACAGCGCCAGCGGAAACGCCACCACGAAGATCGCGATGGTGACGATCACGGTGTAGTAGGCGGTGAAGCGCAGCGCGTTCCAGAACCGGGTGTCGCGCAGGATGGCGACATAGTTGCCGAGGCCGATAAAGCTGTGCTCGCCCATCAGGGGCCAGTTGTGCAGCGA
>NZ_RZQT01000244.1:1647-3553 GCF_003998485.1 Mesorhizobium sp. M7A.F.Ca.CA.001.04.2.1 | reverse complement strand
GGAATAGGGGAATAGGGGAATAGGGGGGCCTGCCTTCGCTACTCGCTTGGGCCAAAGGCCCTACAAAAAATCTCCTCCACCTTTCGAACCTTTTCCTGCGCCGCGCCGACTGATGGTCAGAGGCGAATGGGTCGCCTCGATCAAAAGATCCAGGAGATCATCATGTTCAAGCGCACTCTTACCTCGGGCCTCGTCGCCATCTTCGTCGCCACCGGCGCGCTCGCCGGCACTGTCGGCACGTCGTCAGCCCACGGCATGCATGGCCATCATCATCACCACCACAACCATCACAAGAAGCACTTCAAGAAGTTCTGGTGGAAGCACTACAACCACCACCACAACCATCACCACAGGCACGGCAGGGTGATCATTTTCCTTTGATGGAGGGACCCAATTCCCCAAGAGGGCGGCTTCGGCCGCCCTTTTTGCGTTCGGCGATCACCTTGTGAAGTAGGGCGGCAAAGCTGCTGATCCCCGGCAAGCTACGGCATGCACACATTTCCAAGCAACTGCTCTTTGGCGATAGAGTGCATGGCAGCTTGGCGCATGAATTGCCTATGCGGCGCTGGTCCCGCTCCGTCTCGGCTTCGCCGAGCCACCGCTCCCCCGATCGACGGGGTAGAGGGAAGGCGCCAAGCTTTTGCCGTCAACGCTCGCCCAGCAACGCTCCTTACCTTTCCCTCCGGGGGGGGAAAGGTAGCGCTGCGAAGCAGCGACGGATTGGGGGACCCACGCGGCAATCGGCCTCGGGCCGATTAGTCACCCCAGTCATAGCGGGTATGTGCATGGCGTAGCCCCAGCAAGTGGGGGAGATTGGCCGCATCAACGTCCTCTCCAATCTCTTCCAGTCGCCGTCAGCGTGGACCTCGGTCCATCCGATTTCCCGGATCTCAGAAAAATCAAAAAAGTTCGAACCTTTTTCCTGGCTGCGACGACAGATGATCAAGAGGCGGATGGATCGCCTCGGTCAACGAAGCAAGGAGATCGTCATGTTCAAGAACACACTCGTTTCCGGCCTTATCGCCACCGCCGTCGCCGCCGCCACGCTGGCCGGCACCGTGCAGCCTTCGGCCGCCCACAGCCATCACCACAACCGCGAAATCGGCATCGGCATTGCTGCCGGCGTCGGCGGCTTCGTCCTCGGCAGCCTGCTCGCCCAGCCGCGCACCGTCTATGTCGACGAAGGCGGTGGCTCGTGGCATGTCCGCCGTTGCTACGATCGCTATGCCAGCTACGACGCGGACTCCGATACCTATCTCGGCCACGACGGATACCGCCACTATTGCCGTCTCTGAGGGGAGGACCCGTTCAGCAACAGAGGGGCCCATGCGAGCCCCTCTTCTGTTGTCTGGATGGTAGCGGTGCGTGCTCCATCGGCCGATTCAGCGCAGAACTGAAGGGATTGGTCCGGCGACAGATCGGACAGTGTACAGAGATTTTCCGAGCGTCTATCCTGGACCGCGAACGCGGGGAGAGACCCTTGGACGAGCAGGACCCCAGGGAAGACCTGGTCGAAACGGTTTTCCGCAACGGCACCGTCACCACCGTCGGCATCCTGCTGGCGTTTTCGCTGGGCTTCATCACCCATTGGGCCGCCAACCCGATCCCGTGGCAGACCTACCACCTTGTCGCCGTCCTGCCGATCCTGGCCGGCATTGCCTTGCAGATGCGGGCGCTCTCGCTGCTGCTCGACACGAAATGCCTGCAGCGGCGCATCTATGAACGCGCCAACCGCATCTTCATGGCCGGCCTGATATTCACCGCCTGCGGCGTCGGCATGGCCATCCTTCTCGATTTCTTCGATATCGCGACCAGGAGCGCGCTGCCCGGGGCGGGCTGATCAGCCGGCTCGCACGCCACCGATCATCCTGGTCACCTCGGCTGCCGCATCGCGCACCAGCGGGCC
>NZ_RZQT01000244.1:0-1637 GCF_003998485.1 Mesorhizobium sp. M7A.F.Ca.CA.001.04.2.1 | reverse complement strand
CGCACCCCGCACCCGCGGCCCGATCTCGGCCAGCCGCTCCGGCGTCACCCGCACCGTCGGTCCCGACACCGAAACGCCGCCGATCGGCTCGCCGAATTCGTTGAAGATGGCGGCTGCCACGCAGCGCATGCCGGGGTGCCGCTCCTCGTCGTCGACCGACCAGCCGCGCAGCTTGATCCGCGCCAGATCGTGGGCAAGCGCCGAAATGTCGGACAGCGTCCTGTCGGTGAAGCGCTGCAGGCCTGCCTTGCGCAGGATGGTTCCGACGCGCTCCGGCTCGAGATGCGCCAGCACCGCCTTGCCGATGCCGGACGCATGGAAGGGGCTGCGCGTGCCCGGCCGGAAGAAGGCGCGGATCGCCTGATGCGTCTCGACCTGGCTGACGAAGACCACGCAATCGTCCTCGGCGACGCCGAGATTGGCGGTCTCGCCGGTTCTCTCCATCAGCTCTTGCATGACGATACGCGCGCGGTCGACCAGCTTGCGGCGGCGCAGGAAGGCCGCGCCCATGCGGTAGGTCTCGACGCCGATCGACCACAACTGGTCTGATGTGTCGAATTCGACCATTCCGTGGTTTTGCAGCGTCGTCAGCATGCGGTAGGCGGTGGAGGCGGCAAGCCCGCTCTGCGCCGATATCTCGCTCAGCGACAGGCCGCTGCCTTCCGCGACAATGGCCAGGATCCGCAGCGCCCGATCGAGCGACTGCACCGAACTGGCCTCCGAGGGCCCATTGAAAGCGCGCGGCCGGCCGCGCTGGCGTTTTTCGGTGGTTTCCATGGCGCCATTCTCGGCCGATTTCGCCAAACGCACAATGAAAAAGTTTTTCACTGAGATCGCTAGCCGAATTCCTGGAAAACGGAAAACCAAATAGAATCAAAAAACTGACACTGTTTTCTAGAAATGAAAAAATATTCTGAAAAAATTGAAAAATACCCGGCTTGCTGACATCCTTGGCCAATCAAACAATGACAAACCCGTGGAGGGCTGGAAAATGGCCAGGATGCGCGCTGTCGATGCCGCGGTTCTCGTTCTCGAAAAGGAAGGCATTTCCTGCGCTTTCGGCGTGCCGGGCGCGGCGATCAATCCGTTCTATTCGGCGCTGAAGGCCAGGGGAACGATCCGCCACGTGCTAGCCCGTCACGTCGAGGGCGCCTCGCACATGGCGGAAGGTTTTACCCGCGCCAAGGCAGGCAATATCGGCCTGTGTATCGGCACTTCGGGTCCGGCCGGCACCGACATGATCACCGGGCTTTACTCGGCCGCCGCCGATTCCATTCCGATCCTGTGCATCACCGGGCAGGCTCCGCGGGCGCGGCTGAACAAGGAGGATTTCCAGGCCGTCGACATATCAGCCATTGCCGCGCCGGTCGCCAAATGGGCGGTCACCGTCATGGAGCCCTATCTCGTTCCCATGGCGCTGCAGAAGGCGTTTCACCTGATGCGCTCGTCACGTCCCGGCCCTGTGCTGATCGACCTGCCGGTCGACGTGCAACTCGCCGAAATCGAATTCGACATCGATGCCTATGAACCGCTGACGCCGTTCAAGCCGGCGATGACGCGTGCCCAGGCCGAAAAAGCGCTAGCGATGCTCAACGCGGCCGAAAAGCCGCTGATCGTCGCCGGCGGCGGCATCATCA
>NZ_RZQT01000243.1:0-3605 GCF_003998485.1 Mesorhizobium sp. M7A.F.Ca.CA.001.04.2.1 | reverse complement strand
GACAATGACGACGAAGAAGGCGTTGGCGAGATAGTTCACCCCCATCTGCGGCAGCACGATCGCCAGCGGCGCGACCAGTCCGCCGGCGAGCCCGGCGATGGCCGCGCCGAAGGTGAAGGCGATGGCGTAGGTGCGCCGCGTGTTGATGCCGACGCCCTCGGCCATTTCGCGGTTCTGGATGACGGTGCGGATGTCGAGACCGAAGGACGTGCGGCTGATCAGCAGGATGACGCCGAGCAAGGTCAGCATGGCGATGCCGATCAGGATCAGCCGATAGGCCGGGTAGACGGTGAAGAAGAGGTCGAGCGTGCCTTCGATAGGCGGCGTCACCGGCTTGGCGCCGAGACCGAAGATCAGTTCCAGCCCTTGCTGCAGGATCAGGCTGACGCCCCAGGTGGCAAGCACAGTTGAGACCGGCCTGGAATAGAGATGGCGGATGATGGCGAATTCGAGGATGCAGCCGATCACCGCGCCGGCGATGGGGGCAGCCGCCAGCCCTAGCCAGAACGAGCCACCCATGCTCTGGACGAAATAGACCGCGAAGGCGCCGACGGTGACGAACTCGCCATGTGCCAAATTGGTCACGTTCATCAGGCCGAAGCTGATCGCCAGCCCGAGCCCGACCAGCATCAGGATACTGATCAGCGTCAGCGCATTGAGCAGCGTGGTGATGACAAAATCCATCGCGTCAGGCCGCACTGGCGAGACGTTGGCGCAGGCCGGCGAGCAGGCCTTCGGCGGCATCGATCACCGCGGCCTGATGAAGCTGCAGGTCTTGCCCGGCCCATTCGTCGATATGGTCCGACAAAGGGTCGACCACTTCGGTACGGTGATTGGCTAGCGTCTCGATGACGGCATGGCCGCAGAACGGCACATAGCCCTCGGAGTAGCCGCCTTCATGGGTCATCATCAGGCGCCCTTGCGAGGTCTCGGCGGCCAGCGCAACCATGCGCGCGGCAAGACGCCTGAAGCATTCGCTGTTGAGCATCATGCGGCCGAGTGGATCGAAGCCGGACGCATCGAAGCCGGAGGCGACGATGACGAGGTCCGGCCTGTAGGCGCGCAGTGCCGGCGCGACAACGCGGTCGAAAGTCGCTTCATAAGCACCGGTTCCGCTGCCGGCCGGCAGCGGGATGTTGATGTTAAAGCCCTCGCCGGCATCTTTCCCGTTGTCGGCCAGCGCACCGCGCCCGGTCGGATAGAGATTGTCCTGGTGCACGGAAATGGTCAGAACCGACGGGTCGGAATAGAACACCGTCTCGGTGCCGTTGCCGTGATGCACATCCCAGTCGACTATCGCCGCGCGCCCGAGCAGGCCTTCATGCTGCAGCCGGCGGACAGCGACGCCAATGTTGGAGAACAGGCAGTTGCCCATCGCCTGGTCGGGCTCGGCATGGTGTCCCGGCGGCCGCGCCAGCGCATAGGCATTGTCGACGCGGCCCGTCAGCACGGCGCGCATCGCGGCATAGGTGGTGCCGGCCGACAGCAGCGCGATGTCAAAACTGTTGAGGCCGATCGGCGCCTGCGGCCCGGCGAAACCGGAGCCGCGTTCGCTGAGCATGCGAATATCGTCGACATGGCGTTGCGTGTGCACGCGCAACAGGTCGTCGACCGAGACCGGCTCGGGGATGATCGGCACCAGATGCCGCGACAGGCCGCTGACCTGGATGAGGTTGTTCAGCCGGCGCTTGGAGCCAGGGGATTCCAGATGCCGGCCGGGTTCCACGAAACGGCCGGGCGGCATCATGTCGGCGCTGGAGCCGGTGTCATGCCACATCAGCTGTTCGTGAAAAACGTAGCCTGTCGCCATCCGCAGCGTCCTCTGAAAACCAGGTGACGCTAGCAGGCTAACGATCAGATGGCCCGACCCGAAAGTGGGGTCGCGCCTCTTATCTATGCCCCTCCTTTCGGAGGGGTATGGGCGCCTGCAGATCCTTGCGCAGCGCGCACCGCCTGCACCCGGTTGGTCACCGCGAGCTTGCCGAAAATGTTCTTCAGATGCCATTTCACCGTGGTCTCGCTCACCGACAACGCCAAGGCGATATCGCGGTTGGACATGCCCTCGGTGAGATAGCGCAGCAGTTCGGCCTCGCGCTGGGTGAGCTGTTCCTTCTCGGCGGCTGGTGCGGCCAGCTTGCGCGTCGCGACAGGCATCGCCTGCGCGGCATCGATGATGCGCGACGCATAGGCTGACAGTGCGGGATCGGTCTTCGCCTGGGCCGCGCGCAGCCGCATCAACCCTTCGACAACAGGCCTTCCCTCGTCGACGAAAGAGCGGATGAAGCCGGATGGTTGGGCGAGACGCAACGCATTGAGGAGATTGCGGTCGGCCTCGCGTTGGTCGTGGGCAGCGCTGGCCGCTTTGGCGCGCAGGATCAGCGCCAATATATGGCGGCGCATGCGCCCGCTGTCTTTCGTGCGCTCGAGCAGCGCGTCGAAAACCCCCGCGGCAGCGGCATAGGATTTCTCGGCCGTCAGCAGGCGGCCCTCGGCAAAGAACTCGAACTCGTTGGCGGTAGTGATGACCACCGAAGCCTCGGTCCCTTCGCCCCGATGCTCGGCCAGCAGCGCACGCGCCTCGGCAATACGGTTCTGGTCGAGCAGCACACGTATGCGGTCATGCACGATCATCGATGCCAGGCGGCGATACACCGTGCCATGTACGCGTTGATAGACGCGCTCAAGCATATCCAGTGCCGCTTCGGTGCGACCGGTCAGCTGCAGCACGCGGGCATAGGTCGGCACGCTGGCCAGAGGATAGACAATGACTGCCGCGCCTTCGATCTGCGGTCCGAGATTCTCGACCAGGGTCAGCGCTTCGCCCGACGCATTGGTCTCATAGGCAAGTTCCGCAAGCAGCGTGCCGGCCAGGGCCTCGGCATAGGAGTTTGCACCGATCCGCGCCCGAGCCTCGATGATCGCGTTGCGCAGCAGCCGCTCGGCGGCGGGCAAGCGGCCCGCCGAACGCTCGATCACGGCCATGTAGCAATTGGCAATGGTGACGCCGAGCAGGCTGCCGCTTCGCTCATGCGCCCGGCGTGCCGCATCGATGGCGGCGCGTGCGCCGTCGAGGTCACCCAGCGCATAGAGGTTGTAGCCAATGACATTGGCGGTAGCGCCCTCCATGAACCAGGCATCGGGCGCGATGACGCGCAGGGCCGCAAGGGCTGTGTCGCGCGCCTGATCGAACTGCTCCAGCGTGCTGTGAACGGCGGCGGCGAGAACCACGAGCTCAGCCTCGATCGTTGTGCCGGTCATCGTGCCTGGGTCGTTGCTGTCGGTCGGTCCGGTCTCGACCAACTTGCGCGCATTGCTCAGCGTCTGTTGGGCAATCTCCGGCTGGCTGCTGTGCACCGCCAACCACAGCACGACCAGTTGCAGCCGAATGCGCTGGTCGATCAGCTTCCTCGGCAGCAGTGCCAGCAGTTGGCGCACGTAGAGAAGCTGGCACTGGGCGATGAGGTCGAGCGCATTGTTCTCCACGAACACCGCCGCGCGGGCCTGGTCGCCGGCGGCCAGCGCGTGCCCGATCGCCTCTGTCAGCATCTTGCGCTCGCCGAACCATTCGGCGGCCGCCAGATGCAGCGGCGCGATCATCTCCGGTT
>NZ_RZQT01000242.1:0-3712 GCF_003998485.1 Mesorhizobium sp. M7A.F.Ca.CA.001.04.2.1 | reverse complement strand
GATCAGCCGGAACCAACTGATCCAGCGTTACCATCTCGAGCGCGGTCTGTTCAGGGGCGGGTCGCTTCAACATGACCCAGTGAATCAAAAACCCCCGGCAAATGCCAGGGGTTTGTCAGCAGCCTGAGGCCGCCCTCGAGGCGGCCTTTTTCGTTGCGAGGTTTGTTGCATGCAACAGAGGCCCGAGCCCGCGTTTCGAATCCACACCGCCTGATTTTGAGAAGATCAGATGGTGTGACCGTGACCCAGCAGATAAATTTCTGATGAGAAGCTGGGTGGCTGAGTCAAAGTCAGATTTTGTTGTCTTTGTGTTATTTTGGAGAGGGGAAACGATTCGGGCGACAACGTGAAACCACAAAGGATACGAGATCCGCTACACGATCTCATTGAATTCTCTGAAACCGCGTTTGAGCAAGCGCTTTGGGATGCAGTTAATTCCGAAGAAATGCAGCGGCTTAGGAGGATTAAACAACTTGGATTTTCTGAGCTTGTTTATCCAGGAGCCACGCACACGAGGCTGGCTCACAGCTTAGGTGTGTTCCATACCGCTCGAGAGCTATCAGGCCGGGTCAGGAAATTTCTTGGTAGAGACTTCGATGAAGATCGCGAAAAAATCGCTCTTGCCGCTGCGTTGGTGCATGACTTGGGTCATGGGCCGTTTAGCCATGCGTTTGAAGACGCAATGAAGAAGATTGCAAAGGCACGGGACCAGAAGGTCGAAAAGCGGCATGAGATTTGGACCGCTGACATCATTCGTGAGAATACGGACATCGGCAGACGCATCGAAAAGGGAATGGGCAAAGAGGCAAGAGAGGCTGTTGCCACTTTGCTGCTGCAGGAAACGCCGACCGACATCTATTCGGGAATCGTTTCGAGCCAATTCGATGCTGACCGCCTCGACTATCTTCGTCGAGACCGGCTTATGACCGGTGTCAGTCATGGAAGTTTTGACTATTTCTGGTTGCTCGCCAATCTCGAGGTCGACCAGGTGCCGTTCTCGACGGATGGTGAGGATTACGCGAATATCGATAGTTTGGTGCTTGGGAATAAGGCATTTCAGGCAGCCGAAGCGTATGTTCTTGGTTTGTTTCATATGTATTTTGCTGTATATTTCCACAAGGCGACCAGATCGGCAGAAAAAATTCTAACCGCCCTTTTGGTCCGGCTGGGAGAGTTGATTTTGGATGGAAATGTCGCAGCGACCGGTCTCGACTCGGCTCATCCGATTACTGAGTTCTTGGTCGATTCGACCCTCAGGAATTATCTGACCCTTGACGACTCGGTTGTGTGGGGCAGTTTGCCGCTTATGGTGCGCGCGTCTGACGACCACATAAAACATTTGGCGTCCAGGCTTCTTCGAAGGGACCTGTATAAAGCCTTTGATGTGACCGAATATTTTAAGGGTCGGGGTGGAGAGGCGTCGGTAGCTAAATTTCGAGCCGCCCTATCTGAGGCAAAAAAAGCAGATGGTTTTGGATATCTCGAAATTTTTGAGGATTCCCCAGCTAGGGATCCTTACAAGAGGCGTGGGTACGATACGCCTGAGGCCCTCTCAAAGGTCCTTATACGTGGGTCACCAGGCGGCCCTTATCAGGATTTGGCCGAATTGTCGGATGTAGTTAGCGCATTACAAAAGCGTACGGTGTACCGCGTCTATGCCGGTAATGCTAATGCACTGAAAAAAGTGAAACAAATCGCGATGGGAGTGGGATGATGACAAACTCCACAGATATAGCAAAGATATTGAATCTTAATGGAGGCGAACTAGTTGGAAAAACCCGACTCCAAAAAACCTTCTATTTTCTTGAGCGCCTTGGCATCGGATTTGGTTATGACTTTCAATACTATCACTATGGACCGTACAGTGAGGAGCTGACTATCTCTGCTCAGGATTCTGTGGCGCTTGGATTCGTAAATCACGATAAGCGCGTCGGAACTAGGTCTCAATTGTATTCGGTGTTTCAGTCGCTTTTGAAAGATGAACGCGATCCACTGGATGCTTCGCGAAAGCACGCCCTGAAAATTCTCGCCGGGTATGATCCAATTTCACTAGAGCTTGCTGCGACTGCAGACTTTTTGGAGAGCGCTGGCTATGGCTTGGATGCTTGGTCAGAGACTGCCGTCAGGAAGTCATCGAAGGCGACGCCTGAACGTATAGAGAAAGCCAAAAAGTTGCTCTCAGATCTCCAAGGGCTCTAGACGTGCAATTATGACCTTCGATAATTTATAGCGCTTTCAGGCCGCCCTCGAGGCGGCCTTTTTCGTTGCCAAACTGCAACAGCCGCCATGCTTCGCGAGCGACGGCCTGTGGCGACCAAGCTTTGATCATTATCTGCGCTTCTATTGCAAGCCGCTTGGTTGTTGGAGGGCGTGTTGAGACTGTTCGTCGAATTGGGACACGCTTCGGCAATCGCGCTGATCCTTATCTCGGTCTGCGGCATTGCCCAGGCCGGCACGGTGCCTGACAACTGGCGCTTCGGCACGAGTGAAGACGGCCTCGTGACGGCCTCGCTCTACGCCACCAACAAACTGATCACCGGCGGCGGTGCCTTGAGCTACAGCCCGATCCTGACGATTGCCTGCCGGGCAAACGGCGAGCCGCATTGGACTGAATGGCTGCAACTGAACGACGCTGTTTCGGCCAGCCGCAAGATCACCATGTCGATTACGGTCGATCAGGAGAGCAAGTTCGACGAAAGCTGGTCGGTCGGGCCGCGCGGCCGGATGCTGGTGCGCGATGGCGCCGACGGCATCAGGCGCCTTGTCGCCGCGAACCGGCTCCAGCTTTCGTGGCGGTTCGGGCTGCTGGCGGGGCGCGGCGAGGCCGATTTCGACCTCGCCGGGTTCGGCGAAGCGGTCAGCCAGGTTGCCGGAAACTGCAACACCGATCCGCCGTGAACGACCGTGAGGCGAAGGCGGCAACGGCCGAGCTCGCCGTTCCCGGTGATGCTGATCGGCTTCAAACCTTTGTTCTCATACATGTCGTTGCCCCAAAAACGCACTTTGGGGCGACATCTTCAAACGGCGTTGCTGACCCAGCGGAGCACGTTGGTCCAAAGCCGTGCATAGCCGGGCCATTCGACAAAACTGTTCGGCAGCCAGTGCGGTCCGATGTCCGACGTCCAGACCAGCGTGCGCCCTTCGCCGTGACGCCCGGTGACCAGCAGGGGATGGCCGCCCTGGTCCTGCGGCAGCCGCGCCAGAACCTCGACATCGTCGCGATCGCGGGCGACGACCTCGTTGGCGCCGAGCAGCAGCGGCCATTCGCCCTCAATGCCGGCAAAAAGCGGATGGTCTCTTGAACCAGTGATCTCGGGACGAAAGCCCTCCGGAATTTCGAGCCGGTCATCATTGGGAAGGCAGGTCACCGGCAGCGCCTCCTCGACCGCCGTGCGATGCCAGCGCGCCTTGCCGTCAATGCCTTGGAAGCTGAAGTAACCGCCGATCATGATCAGGCCGCCGCCGGCCAGCGTCCAGTCGCGCAGGAGCTTGAGCCGGTTCGGCACTGTCTTGCCGTGCAGCCAGACATCGGGATGAAGCAGCAGCGAGTTTGCGCCAATGTCGGACAGGATGATCGTCCTGTATTGCGACAGCCCTTCCATGGTGAAAGGCAGCTTCTCGACGGCCTCATGAGCGGGCATGTAGTCGAGATCGAATTCGCTGTCCTTCAAGGCGTCGACCAGGGGCGTTGCCCCGAGATGGAAGGTGACGC
>NZ_RZQT01000241.1:0-3804 GCF_003998485.1 Mesorhizobium sp. M7A.F.Ca.CA.001.04.2.1 | reverse complement strand
GGAAAACGGCCCCAGTCCTTGCCGCCGCCATTGCGCAGGTCGAACAGGATCGCCGACGGCACGATCGGAACGCGAAAACCGCCGACCTCGAGGCCGATGCCGCGTTCACGCAACGCCGCCTGCACGCCGGAGGCCGCGTCGAGGCCGAAAGCCGAACCGCCCGAAAGCACCACGGCGTGCACCACATCGACGGAATTGTGCGGTTCGAGCAGGTCGGTCTCGCGGGTGCCCGGCGCACCGCCCAGGATCTGAACGCCGGCCACTGTGGACGCATCGCAAAGCACGGTCGTTACCCCGGATTTCAGCCTGGCGTCGGACGCATTGCCGACGCGCAGGCCGGCAACGTCGGTGATCAGGTTGCGTGGGCCGGTGCGAAACATCAGTTGCTTTCCAAGGGCGCAAAGCGCGTGCCATCGAAGCGGAAGACGCGGTAGGGGCTCCGGCTGAGATCGCCTTTCGCATCAAACCGGATCGGCCCGATCGCCGTGGTGAAATCCTGTCCGGTCAGAGCTTCGGTCAGTGGTTTGCCCGAGCTTTCGGACAAGCCCGACGCTGCCTTGGCGATTTCGACCGCCGCAAAGGCCGGCAGCGTATAGCCGTCGGGCACGACTTTCTGCGCGGCAAAGGCCGCCAGCACTTTTGGATCGGCGACATCGGCCCATTCCGGCGGTGCGATCATCAGTGTGCCCAAGGAATAGGGCACGTCGCCGGGCGGCGTGCGCAGATTCTCGCCGCCGGCAAAGACGATGCCCGCCTGAAGCTGTGCGGCATCGCGGCCCATGATGGCGATGTCGTCGCCATCGCCGCCGGCAAAGACATGCGTCGCGCCGGCCTTCTTCAGCCGACCGATCATGCCGATCTGATTGTCGAGCTGGGGCCGGAACGTGTCGACGAACACAGGTTTCAGCGCTGCCTGTTCGGCCGCTGCCCGCAACGTCTCGGCGATTTCACGGCCGTAGATGGTCCCGTCGTCGATAATGGCGAACAATTCGTTTTGCCACAGGCGGGTGAGGGCTGACGCGACCGCATTGCGCTCATCGTCGCCGCGTGGTCCGAGGCGATAGACCGGCCAGCCGGTCTTGGCGCGGCGGTCGGTCAGGCTTTCGGTTCGCACGCCAATGGTGATGACCGGAATGTTGGCGTCCTTCAGGATCGGCATCGCCGCCTCGATCGCCTCGGTGCAGAGAAAGCCGACCACGATATTGACCTTGACGGCTGCGAATTCCCTGGCCGCGGCAGCGCCGCCATCGGCGGTGCAGGCATCATCCACGGTCTTGAGTTCGATGCCGTCCGCTTCGGCGGCCATACCGGTACCGGCCTCGATCTGCTTGCCGAGAATGGCCGATGGTCCCGACAGGGGCGCCGAGACGCCGACCAGCAGCGTCCGGGCATCCGCACCACTGGCCAGGAACAGCCAGAACAGCGCCGCTATTGTTCTTGTCCTGGGTCGCATTCGAGCGATGGGATCCTCCGGGCCGGTCCTATGCTCCCGGCACTGTTGCCGCCAAGACCTAAAGGCTGCCCGGCCTTGGTGCAACACGCGAATTTCGGGATATGGCTCAGGCACTTCGCTTGTGGCGGGCTATGTCTGGCCATATATGTCGATAGGATCCTGACAATGGAAAAAATACGGTGCTGAAGAAGAACGACATTGGGCCGCAGGCCTATCGCGACGCGATGAGCCACTTTGCCGGCCACGTCCATGTGGTCACCACCGACGGGCCGGCCGGCAAGCGCGGCGCGACGGTGATCGCGGCCTGCTCGGTTTCGGACACCCCGCCGACCATCCTGGTCTGTCTCAATCGCGAAAATCCCAAGAACGAACCGTTCGTGAAAAACGGCAGGTTTGCCTTGAACACCCTGGCTTCCCACCAGGAGCCGCTGTCAGTCGGCTTTTCCGGAATCACCGGCTTGCCGGTTGAGGAGCGCTTCGCGCTCGGCGAATGGGACGTGATCTCCACCGGCGCGCCGACGCTGAAGGGTGCGCTCGCCGTGTTCGACTGCGAATTGATCGATACCAAGGACCTGGCCACCCATCGTGTGCTTTTTGGCAAGGTGACAGGCCTGCGGATGGGCGATAATTTGCGGCCGCTGATCTATCACGCCCGCGGCTACCACGTACTGGAAAGCGGAGCGGCGGCGTTCACGGAGAAAGAATGACCGAGCTGAAACCGCGCGCCGCGCCACGGACGATCGACGAGACGCTCGATCTCCTGACCGGTGCGGACTATGTGGCGGACCGGTCGCTGGCGACCGTACTGTTCCTGTCGTTGCGTATGAAGCGGCCGCTTTTCCTTGAGGGCGAGGCCGGCGTCGGCAAGACCGAGATCGCCAAGGTGTTGGCACAGGCGCTCGGCCGCCGGCTGATCCGCCTGCAATGCTATGAAGGCCTTGACGTCTCGTCCGCCGTCTACGAGTGGAACTACGCCGCGCAGATGATCGAGATCCGCATGGAGGAGGCGGCCGGCAAGGTCGAGCGCTCCGCCATGGAGCGCAACGTCTTCTCCGAAAAATACCTGATCCGCCGCCCGGTGCTCGATGCGCTGACCGGCAAGGCGGGGGCTGCCCCGGTTTTCCTGATCGATGAGCTCGACCGCACCGACGAGGCGTTCGAGGCCTTCCTGCTCGAAATCCTGTCCGACTTCCAGGTGACGGTGCCCGAGCTCGGCACCATCAAGGCGGAAGAGCCGCCGATCGTCATCATCACCACCAACCGCACCCGTGAGATCCACGACGCGCTGAAGCGGCGCTGCCTCTATCACTGGGTCGACTATCCCAATGCCGAGCGCGAGTTGGAGATCGTGCGCCGCAAGGTGCCGCAGGCCAACCAGCGCCTTTCGGCCGAAGTGGTCTCCTTCATCCAGAAGCTGCGCCAGATCGAGCTGTTCAAGGTGCCGGGTGTCGCCGAAACCATCGACTGGGCCGGCGCGCTGACCGAGCTCGACAAGGTGGCGCTCGATCCGGAAACCGTCTCCGATACGATCGGCGTGCTGTTGAAATACCAGGACGACATTGCCCGCATCGAGCAGGGCGAAGGCCGGCGCATCCTCAACGAGGTGAAGGCCGAGCTTTCGGCGGCGGAGTAGGCGATGCCGCGCCCCGAGCCAAAAGAGGCCATGCCGCACGGGCGGATCGCCGACAACATCGTCTATTTTGCCCGCACCTTGCGCAAGGCGGGCATGCGGGTCGGGCCGGCCTCGGTCAAGGACGCCATCGAGGCGGTGCTCGCCGCGGGCATCGGTTCGCGCGACGATTTCTACTGGACGCTGCACGCGGTGCTGGTGTCGCGGCATGAGGATCACGCCATTTTCGACGAGGCCTTCCGGCTGTTCTGGAAGTCGCGCGAACTGATCGAAAAGATGCTGGCGATGTTTTCGCCGGTGGCGCCCGACACCAGGGAAAAGCAGAAGCCACGAGCCGCTGAAAACCGGGTCAGCCAGGCGATGTTCGAGGGACACCAGAAGAACCAGCCGCCACAGGAAATTCCCGAGATCGAGGTCGACGCCCGCTTCACCTTTTCCGGCAACGAGGTGCTGCGGGCCAAGGATTTTGCCCAGATGAACGCCGCCGAGATGGCCGACGCCAAGAAGGCGATCGCGCAGTTGCGGTTGCCTTTCGACATGGTGCGGACGCGGCGCTTCAAGGCCGATGCGCATGGCCGCCGCATCGATCCGCGCGCCATGATGCGTTCGGCCGCGCGCACCGGCGGCGAACTGATCCTGCCGAAATTCCGCTCAGCCCGCGAGGTTCATCCGCCACTGGTGGTGTTGGCCGACATTTCCGGCTCGATGAGCCAGTACACGC
>NZ_RZQT01000240.1:0-3939 GCF_003998485.1 Mesorhizobium sp. M7A.F.Ca.CA.001.04.2.1 | reverse complement strand
AGCGTGAGTAGCTTATGGGCTATTCACAAGCGGGCGCTAACATAAGTTAATTTTCGGTAAATTTTTGAGCCACGAAATCCCGACGCCTACCGGGAAACGCGAAGCCAGGGCGGCCGCGCCGCGCTTGTGCCGACACAGATACGCGTTGCGAAGGCTCGGGCTGAGGTGGCCACCTGAGGACCATCCTCCGTCAGCAAACACATATCCAGAACGGATCCGGCATTCTGGATCTCGGCTTCCAGCGCGTCGATCAGTCTTTCGACGGCTTTGCTGGCAATATGGCTGTCAGGGTACTTGGCTTTCACAGTGGCGCACTCGTAGATTTCCTTGAATTGCCTGACCCTGCTTGGGTCCGAACATGCGATATACATCGCGGGTGTCATATCGCCTCTCCTCCTTATGGTGGATTCTAGACAACCCGCCCGTTGCCAGCCTTCGGTCCGTCACGCGCATTTCTTAGTGCCGACATAGATGCGGCCATTCAGCCCAGGATCGCATTTTGCGCCGGCCACTGCCTTCACCATCAAGGGCAAGGGCGATGGAGACGAGCGCGTCCGCTACCTCCCTTCGCGGGTGAAGGCTACCCCCTTTGACTCTCTTGCGGGGGATACTCACCTGCCGAAAGATTGGCCATCGGACAGCTTGCTGTATCCGCTCACCGGGAACTCGATCGGCATGCAGGTGTCTTTGCCGGGACTGCTAGTATGCGCGGCTATTTTGCTTGTTGCGTACTATTCAAGGGGAATGCTGATCATAGGCTTGATCGCTTCCCAGGCTTTCGGTGCGACGGCCGTGATGACCCTGAGCTTTCTGGGTGGCTCATCCCCCTTGATCTACACCTTATTCGCGGGCCTGCTCGTCACGGCCGTCGCCGCGAGACGGCGTATCTGGTTTGATCTTGGATTCGTGTTCGGAAGCATCGGGTCGATCTGGGTCCTTACAAGCCTTATGCTTTACGCAATCATCGGATCATGGCTGTTTCCGAGGTTCTTTGCGGGACAGACGACCGTATTCGTGCAGTCCAAGAACCGTGGAACAGTCGTAGAAGATTCATTGGCGCCCGTTTCAGCCAACATTTCGCAGACGGGCTACTTTATTCTTGGTGGCCTCGCCGCGATAGCACTTTGCGCCCTGCTGCTGCACTCCAACCGGATCGATCAAATCAGGCGCGGCTTCTTTTTGTGGTGCGGCCTGCACGCGGGAATGGGGCTGATCGATTTCATTGGCAAGACCGCGGGGGCGGGAGACTTTCTGGCCCCGATCAGAACCGCCAACTACGCGATTATATCGAACGCGGTCGAGGCAGGCTTTGTGCGGATCACCGGGCCTTTTTCGGAGGCCTCTTCGTTCGCCAGCGTTTCTCTCGCCTGCCTGGCATTCTGCTACAGCTACTGGAGAAAGACCAAATCACCGCTTGCGAAATGGCTGGCCGGAATCCTGCTCTTCTTGTCCATTCTGTCGACTTCATCGACGGCTTACGTCGGGCTGACACTGCTATGCATCCCCGTTGCGTTGTCCATGCTACAGTCGGTCATCAGGGGAAAAGTTGCGCGCGAAGAGATACTGATAATAGCTCTCATGGTGGTGGGCGGGACCGCCGTACTGGGCATTAGTCTTTACAAAGCCGAGGCGTTGGACCCGTTCGTCAGACTGATCAACAGCACCATCATTAACAAAGCGGATTCCGGGTCAGGCCATGAGCGCACTTATTGGAATGTAAAGAGCCTGCAGTCGTTTCTCGATACGAGCGGACTGGGCGTTGGTTTCGGCAGTTCAAGGGCATCGAGTTGGCCGATCGCTGTCCTGTCGCAGTTGGGTCTGTTTGGATCGCTGATGATAGTGGCCCTGCTCTATGTCGTGACCAGAGGCCTGGGCGCGGTTCGGGAACGGGTGGATGCAGAGACAGATGCAATCGTGACGAGCGTCAGGAATGCTGCCCTTGCAAGCATAATTGCAATGTCGGTGTCGGGTGGCAGCGCTGATCCAGGCATCCTCTTCTTCATCGCACTTGCAGTTGTTTGCGCCACGAGAGCCCGTGCTCGGCGCGGCGTAGCCGCCTTGGAACGAAGCGTTCCGGCGCCGGGCCACGCCACCGTCAACGTCCTGTAATCCAGTTCCGCCGAATTGGCTTCGCGGTGGCAAAGGTTCCTGGCGATGTGCCAGGCCCCCGTCCTGTGCAATATCGGCAGCGAAGTCGAATAAGGGACGGTCGTCGCGATCGAGCGTGCGACAGTACCGCGGCGGTCGCTTGCGAACGAGTAGAAGGGCTGCCGGCAATGTGCATTCGAAGCTTGCGTGGCTGTATCGAGGAGGTGCAGCAGCATCGTGCGGCCTTCTCCGCTTACGTGGTCTCGGGGTATAAAAGTGATCAGAAGCCGCTGCCGTAAGTCAAGTGCGGCCAGGACAGCTGCACAAAGCTTGCTGCATCCCGACGGAGCCAACTAGGTCCAGGGCTATCGGGAATTTGTCAAAAGACTTTTATGCTGCAATCGATATTTGCTTCCATAACGGGCCGACGACTTTCGTCAGAAACAGTCACCGAAAGGTTGCTTTGTAACCCGCCCTGAACTTCGTCCTGTGCCATGGCGACCAGCATTTTAACCGCATCTACCCGGGCCTCGAGCGCACCAACGTAGTGGGTGCCCTCTGTATCGGGAGAATGGGATTTGCCGTCCCGGATATCGAAAAAAAACAGCGGCATTTTTGCGCCCGTGCTTAAAGCTGTGCGTTCGTCAGAGCAGAAGACTTGCTTCTTGCTCACGGCTGCTTAAGGCATTCCCCTGGGGGATTCTAGCAACCGCAGATGGTCAATGGGACGCGGCTGTGGAGAACTCGAATGGCGGCGATCACAAAATATTACAAGGTTTATTAACGCCAGGAAACGCTCCTTATGGGTGGTCCTGGAGGTCGCAATCCAGCCTACGTTGGAACGCGGCACGGTCGTCGATCAGATCGCGGCATCACGACATTCAGCGGTATTCGGATCTTTGCGGGCATCAGGGCTTGCAGGGCACCGCGGAAATAGCCCGACAACGATGCTCGCCGGCTTTCCATGTCGTGAAAGGGATCAACCAAACTGATAGATAGGCCGGAAGAACGGTTCCGGTAAGCTACCGCCTCGACAACCGCATTTGTGTCGTTCGGAGTGTCCTGTCTTGTCGCTGAATTTCGTTGACGAAGCCCGGCCCAACACGTTCGAGTTTGAAACCTCGGCGCTGATAAAGGCGTCCGGGTTTAGGGAATATGATGCGCGCTGGTGGTTTGGCCAGGTCGCGCCCGAACTTAACCTGATCGGCGTCCAGGCGCTCGGAATGGGGCTTGGCACGCTGATCCGCCGTGTCGGTGCCGGTCCCGATATCGTCACCGGGCATGATTTCCGCTCCTATTCGCTTGGCATCAAGCTGGCGCTGGTGTCCGGTTTGATGGCTGCAGGCGCTCGGGTGAGGGACATCGGACTGGCGTTGTCGCCGATGGCCTATTTCGCCCAGTTCGCACTGGACGTGCCTTCGGTCGCTATGGTCACCGCCTCGCATAACGAGAATGGCTGGACCGGGGTCAAGATGGGCGCGGCGCGGCCGCTGACTTTCGGGCCGGAAGAGATGAGCGCGCTGAAGCAGATTGTAATGGCCGGCGATTTCGACCTTGTCGGCGGCGGGTCTTATGATTTCGTTCCCAATTTTCGCGAAACGTATCTCGACGATCTGACCCGGGGCAAGCGCATCTCGAAAAAGCTCAAGGTCGTGGCCGCTTGCGGCAATGGCACCGCCGGCGCCTTTGCGCCTGAAGCGCTGGAACGGATCGGCTGTGAAGTGATCCCGCTCGATGTCGAACTCGACCACACCTTTCCGCGCTACAATCCCAATCCCGAGGATATGCAGATGCTGCATGCCATCAGGGACAAGGTGCTTGAGACTGGAGCCGATGTCGGCCTTGGCTTCG
>NZ_RZQT01000023.1:0-66246 GCF_003998485.1 Mesorhizobium sp. M7A.F.Ca.CA.001.04.2.1 | reverse complement strand
CCCCTACTCCCCTACTATCTTACCACCCTCACCACCGTCCGGTCCGACAGCAGCGGCAGCAGCCGCGCCATGGTTTGCGCCGTGACAGCCACACAGCCTTGCGTCGGCGTGAAGCCGGGGCGCGCCAGATGGAAGAAGATGGCGCTGCCGCGTCCGCGCCGGCGCGGCGACAGGTTCCAGTCGAGCACCAGGCAGGCGTCGTAGAGCCTGTCGTCGCGCCGCATGCGTTCGTGGCTGGCGCCATAGGGAATCCTGACCGGCCTGTTGTAGTTGCGGTCGTCAGGCACTTCGCACCAGCCCAGATCGGGCCCGATCGGCGTCATCGCCAGCCGGGTCCTGCGGCCGCTGGAGAACTGATCCCCCCGGAAATACCCCGACAGGATCCGCATCGCGGCCAGCGGCGTGGCGCCATCGCCTTCGCGCTTGTCGGCCGAGATGCCACCGCGCCCCAGCGCACAGGCAAACACCGTTTTCCCGGCCTGCAGCAGGCCCTGGCTTGGATGCCCAGGCCTCGCCCGCACGGTCAGCACACGCAGCCCTTTTCGCAAAATTGCGCCGGCTGCATTGCGATCGTGTTTTTTCTTGTATGATCGTGCCACGGAACAAATCACTGTGAACGGCTGTTACGCCGGTCAGCTTCCGCATAAACAGGCAGCGGTCAACTGAATTTTCTTTTCAAAACAACGGATTGATCCATGACTTCACGCACCATACTGATCGTCGACGACGATGATGACCTGCGCGGCACGCTGGTCGAGCAATTATCCCTTTACGAGGAATTCGACGTGCTGCAGGAATCGACTGCGGCAAAAGGTGTCGCCGCAGCGCGCGGCGGCCTCATCGATCTGCTCATCATGGATGTCGGGCTGCCCGACATGGATGGCCGCGAAGCGGTGAAGATCCTGCGCAAGGGCGGCTACAAGGCGCCCATCATCATGCTGACCGGTCACGACACCGATTCGGATACGATTCTTGGTCTCGAGGCCGGCGCCAACGACTATGTGACGAAGCCGTTCCGCTTCGCCGTGCTGCTGGCGCGCATTCGGGCGCAGTTGCGCCAGCATGAGCAGAGCGAGGATGCCACCTTCTCGGTCGGGCCCTATACTTTCAAGCCCAGCCAGAAACTGCTGCTCGACCCGCGCGGCGGCAAGGTGCGGCTGACGGAGAAGGAGGCCTCGATCATCAAATATCTCTATCGCGCCGACCAGAAGGTGGTGACGCGCGACGTGCTGCTCGAGGAGGTGTGGGGCTACAATTCCGGCGTCACCACGCACACGCTGGAAACCCATGTCTACCGGCTGCGCCAGAAGATCGAGCGCGATCCTTCCAATGCGGAAATTCTTGTGACAGAAAGCGGCGGCTACAAGCTGGTTCCTTAAACATTTTCATTATCCAATGAGCGGCCGGGCGGGGCCGCTTTCGGGTACGATCCAGTTGGAGGGTGGTTTGGATCGAACTCGCAGAGGAGGAGTCGGACTGTCGGTTCGGGGACATAGCTAGATGGCGCTGGATGACGACATCCGCGTTCTGTCCGCCGTGAGGCTCTTCGAGGGCTTCACGCAGGAACAACTGCGCCTGCTCGCCTTTGGCGCCGAGAACACCAGGCTGATTGCCAACCACAAGCTTTATCGCGAGGACGACGAGGCCGATTCCGCCTATATCGTTGTCAGCGGGCGCATCGTGCTCTACCGGGAGCAGAATGGTGAACGCATCCCGATTGGCACGGCAGACCCCGGCACGATCCTGAGCGAACTGGCATTGATCGCCGACACCAACCGGTTGACCAGCGCCTCGGCCGAGATCGATTCGGAAGTGATGCGCCTCAGCCGCAAGATGTTCCGCCGCATCCTGGAGGAATATCCCGAGATCGCGGTCAAGCTGCACCAGCGCATCTCGGAGGAATTTCAGGCGATGATCCGCCGCATCGAGGAACTGGCGCCGCGCTTCTCCGGCTAGATCTAGCGTACCCACGAAGCTGCTGGCCTCGCGGCCGAAGGCAGAAGCGTTTTCAACGACAGCGATGAGCTGGTCGTGGCGCACTGCGGCCATCCGGACGCCCGGATCCAGCGGCAAGGCTCCGTTGACAGGCAAGAGGTGAAATCCTAAAGCACCTCGAAGGCGGCCGGCGCAGCAGGCGCCATCACCACCAGGCTCCTGGGGGGAGCGAGCCATGCCATCAGGGCGGTACGAGACCATTATCTTGTATTCCCGCAATGACGCGTTCGGCGACGGACTGATCCGGATTCCGGCATTGCGCGCCGCCAGAACGGCATTCCCCGATAGTTTCATCGTCTACGGAACCACCCGGTCGTCGTCCCTTGAACATAGCCTCAATCGCCATGCCCGCCATTTGGTCGATGCGATCAATGTGCGGACGCCGCTGGCGCGCCTGGTCGCCGATCACCGCAAGGGCAAGGAGCGATTGGCCGTCGTCGATTTCCGCATCTCGGCGCGTTGGCTGCTTCAAGCCTCGGCATCACTGCTCGGCCGCGGCATTGCCTATGAGGCAAACTTTCCGGCTTTCGCCCTTTCCTGGCGCCTGGGTCACAGGCCTGAAGCACGACCCGGGCACAATGCCTGGCGCTACCATCGCCTCATCGAACGCCTTGCCGGCAAGCGGCTGCCTTTCGATCATCGGCTGGAGCCTAGCCCGGCCGCACGAGCGGCGGCCAGGAGCCTTGCGGACGGCAAGCATGCTCCGATGATCATTATCGCGGCGCATGGCAGCGCCAGCAAGCGCATGTCGGCGGATCAGGTTGCCGCAATCGCCGACAGCCTGATCGCCGACGGGGCGAACCTTCTCTATGTGAAAACCCCCGGCGACGGTCCCGATATGGCTGAGCTGGCTCAGCGCGTGCCGAAGCTGCGGCTTGTCGATTCCGCCGCGATCGGAGGTGTCGATATCGGTGACATCTTGCTGGCGCTCGGCGAGTTTGCCGATCTCTACATCGGTGCCGAAGGCGGTACCGCACATCTCATGGCAACGGTGATGACGCCTATGGTTATCCTCAATGGCGGCGCCAACATGACCCGTTGGAAGCCGCTTTCGAACTGCGTGGACGTGATCGCGACCCGCCATGCCAGCCCGACCGGCCTGGTCGCCGATGTCCCGGCGCCGACACTCATCGAAGCGGCGCAACGGATGCTGGCGACACGCCGCCGCGACCATCCCCATCTGCCGGATAAGCCTGTCAGCGCAGCAGCCCTGGGGCAACGACATGCGTGAAGACGTGAAGCGCGCCGTTTGAGTTCGAATTTATTTGGACGCGCTTCGAAGCGTGCTGGGATTCAGGTCGGGCATTTGCAGGCCGGCCTCCCCTGAACATCGGCGCCATGGTACAATGGTTCGGTGGAGCGAAGCGCTGCAACCGTTCGATGCTGACCACCGGCACAATGCAGGCGGAGTTCTCGGCGCGGCAGAGCTGGCAGCCATCGCACTGGATTAGGCATAGGTCAGCACTTCTTGATCTTTGATTCCAATGGAGTTCCTCTCAGTCCTCTATGAGAATAGCAAATGCCAGAGAACAGCGCGCCGAACACAAAGCATGGCGGCGAATGGACAATAGCCTGGCGCTTGGTCGTGGTGGCGGCGGCGGCGATTAACGTTGCGATGCTCTTGGCCGCGCTGTTCGTCGCGCAAATTCGTGGTCTGGACGCGTGGATCTTTTATCGAGATCCGTCTGCAGCCGCCGGAGTCGGTTTCTATACGGGGTGGATTTCGTCCCTGGGTGCTTCGCTATGGATCGGCTCCGGCGCCGCGACCCTGTTTGCTGGCCTGCTCACGCGCCGATGGGATTGCACGTTTCTCGGCGGCCTTACCCTCCTCTTGGGCCTCGATGACCTGTTGTTGATCCATGAGGACGTGCTGCCCATTGTTGGGATACCAGAGATCGTTCCGATGATTGCCTACGCCGGCGCCGGGTTGTTCTGGTTCTTTCGGCTGCGACGAAAAACATTCGACGGCACGATCATCTTTGTGGCCGCAGGCTTCCTGCTGGCGATGTCAGCATCGATCGACCAGCTCGGAGAGCTGTTTCCTACCCCCGGTTCTGCGGCCGCCATCGCCGAGGACGTCGTCAAAGAGCTTGGCATCTTCCTTTGGGCGGCAGGTGCCGTTGGGTACGCGGCGATGGTGACACGATTGGGCCGTCCGTGGGTGGATCCAGCCGGTCCCAACTCTACAGACTGACTGCCGCACGCGGGCATTTTCGACCAGACTAGTCCAGATCGAACCGCGCGATGACAGGCACATGGTCCGACGGGCGCTCCCAGCCGCGCGCCAGACGCAGGATCTCGTAGCCGGAAAAGCTGGGCACAAGGTTCGGCGACGACCAGACGTGGTCGAGGCGGCGGCCGCGATTGGACAGCTCCCAATCCTGCGCGCGATAGCTCCACCAGGTGTAGAGCTTCTGCTCATCCGGCACGTTGAGCCGCATCAGGTCGACCCAGTTGCCGGCGCGACGCATCGCCTCGAAATTTTCCGTCTCGACCGGCGTGTGGCTGACCACGTTGAGCAATTGCTTGTGCGACCAGACGTCATGTTCGAGCGGGGCGATGTTGAGGTCGCCGACCAGCACCGAGCCGGACACCTCGTCATGTTCTGCCCGGATGGCATTCATCTCGGCAACGAAATCGAGCTTGTGCTTGAACTTCCTGTTGATGACGGGATCCGGTTCGTCGCCGCCCGCCGGGACGTAGAAATTATGCAGCAGGATCGCCTTGCCGCCGGCCCGCACCGTCACCGAGAGGTGCCGGCTGTCCTCGATTTCGCAAAAGCGTCGCTTTTCGACCAATTCGATCGGCCGCCGCGCCACGGTTGCTACGCCGTGGTAGCCCTTCTGGCCATGGAAGGCGATGTGCTCGTAGCCGAGCTTGCGGAAAGCCTTCTCGGGGAACAGTTCGTCGGGAACCTTGGTTTCCTGCAGGCACAGCACGTCGGGCGCATGCTCGACGAGCAGGCGCTCGACGATCGGCATGCGAAGGCGAACGGAGTTGATGTTCCAGGTGGCGATGGAGAAGGGCATTTGGCAATCCAGGACAGCGTGCAACCGGCCAGAACCGAGGGGTCCCGGCGGGGAAGACGCCTTTTGACGGAGTCGGTCCGGGAAATTGCCAGCCGCAAGCCGCAAAGACAAGCCGGGCAACGCTCGACGAGGCGCGGCCCGGTGCTTTCCACAGCTATTGGAGCGTTTGAAGCTAGCGCGCCTTGTTGGTGTTGAGCTCGCGGTTCGCCGTGTAGTCGATGGCGAAAGTATCCGGCGCGAAGCTGACGCCTTCCTTGGTGTTGAAGATCATCACCGTCGTATCCTTGCCCTGCGCGTCGGTGATCGTCCACTGCCGCAAGTCGAAGGTTTTCGGATCGAACATCATGGTGATCTTCGAATTGCCGAACACCGATTTGTCGGCGAGCTGGATGGTTGTGAGGTCGTCCTCCTGCTTGACGCTTTTGACGCGGTCGCCGGAGAGGTCGATCCTGTTGTCGAGCAGCAGCTTCAAGGGTGTCTTCGACAGCGGATAGAGATCGGACGTGTTGAGCCTCTTGTTCAGGATGACCACCGACTGGCCGTCTGAAATCACCCGGAAGTTCGAAGAGCCGTCGTAGTTGAAGCGGATCTTGCCCGGCCGTTCGAGGAAGAACTTGCCGCCGGTCTGCTCGCCCTTGGGGCCGAACTGCACGAATTCGCCGCTCATCGATTTGACCGAGGAAAAGTGGTCGGCGATCTTCTGCGCAGCGGCCGGCACAGCCGCCTGCGCCGAGGCCAGCACCTGGAAGCCGGGCACCGCGTTGAAGGCTGCCGCCCCTGCAAACGCCAGGCCGAGGCCCAGCAACTGACGCCGGGAGGGAGCAAATGTGCTGAGCGCTGAAAGATCGTTTTTCATATCGGTCACTCTCGTCTGATTCCTGAGTTGTTCTGTGCTTGGACCCCCAGTTGGGCTGAAATTTGGCGGGTCGGGCGTCCCTTGGTCGCTTCAACGCCTTGAAAGGTTCAAGGTTGCCGGACAGGGATGTCGCAAGGGTCAGGCTTTCTGGTCAGAACTTGTCCTCTTCGGTCGGCACCAGGATCTCGCGCTTGCCGGCATGGTTGGCCGGGCCGACGATACCTTCCTTCTCCATCTTCTCGATGATCGAGGCAGCGCGGTTGTAGCCGATGCCCAGCCGGCGCTGGATATAGCTGGTCGAGGCCTTGCCATCGCGCAGCACCACGGAGACCGCCTGATCGTAAGGATCGTCGGAATCCTCGAAATTGCTGTTGCCGCCACCGCCGCTCGCTCCACCCTTGCCTGACGGCTCGTCGTCATCCTCGCCATCATCCTCGGTGATGGCGTCGAGATACTCCGGCACGCCCTGCAGCTTCAGATGCGCGACGATCTTCTCGACCTCTTCATCGGCGACGAACGGGCCGTGCACGCGCTGGATACGGCCGCCGCCGGCCATGTAGAGCATGTCGCCCATGCCGAGCAGCTGCTCGGCGCCCTGCTCGCCCAGAATGGTGCGGCTGTCGATCTTCGACGTCACCTGGAAGGAGATGCGGGTCGGGAAATTGGCCTTGATGGTGCCGGTGATGACGTCGACCGACGGCCGCTGCGTTGCCATGATGACATGGATGCCGGCGGCGCGCGCCATCTGAGCCAGGCGCTGCACGGCACCTTCGATGTCCTTGCCGGCGACCATCATCAGGTCGGCCATCTCGTCGATGATGACGACGATATAGGGCATCGGCTCGAGATCGAGGTTCTCGGTCTCGTAGATCGCCTCGCCGGTCTGGCGGTCGAAGCCGGTCTGAACGGTGCGCGAGATCTTCTCACCCTTCTTGTCCGCCTGGCTGACGCGGGCGTTGAAGCCGTCGATGTTGCGCACGCCGACCTTGGACATCTTGCGGTAGCGGTCCTCCATCTCGCGCACGGTCCATTTCAGCGCCACCACCGCCTTCTTCGGATCGGTGACGACGGGCGTCAGCAGATGCGGGATGCCGTCATAGACCGAGAGTTCCAGCATCTTCGGATCGATCATGATCAGCCGGCAATCCTGCGGCGTCAGCCGGTAGAGCAGCGACAGGATCATGGTGTTGATGGCGACCGACTTGCCCGAGCCGGTGGTGCCGGCGACCAGCACGTGCGGCATCTTGGCGATGTCGACGATGACCGCCTCGCCATTGATGGTCTTGCCCAGCGCCAGTGCCAGCTTGGCCTTCGTCGTCTCGAAATCGCGGCTGGCCAGGATCTCCCTGAGATAGACGGTTTCGCGCTTGGCGTTCGGCAGTTCGATGCCGATGGCGTTGCGGCCGGGCACCACCGCGACGCGGCAGGCGATGGCGCTCATCGAGCGGGCGATGTCGTCGGACAGGCCGATGACGCGCGACGATTTGATGCCGGGCGCCGGTTCGAGCTCATAGAGCGTGACGACCGGACCCGGACGGACGGCGATGATCTCGCCCTTGACGCCGAAATCCTCCAGCACGCCTTCGAGCAGGCGAGCATTCTGTTCCAGCGCGTCCTTGGACAGGCTGGCGTCGCGCACCACGTTCTTCGGCTCGGAGAGGAAGTGCAGCGACGGCATTTCAAATTTTTCAGAGCCGATCAGCGATGTCTGCGCCTCGCGCTGCACACGGGCGCCTGGCACGGGGCGCGCCGCCGGCGCCTCGACGCGCGTGGCGGCATCGGAACGGAACGGCTGTACCTTGGCGGTCGGCGCGCCGCGGCGTTGCACGACAGGCTCATCGTCGAAATCGGCATCCTCGCCCGCATTGTCGAAGCGGTCGTCGAAGATATCGGCATCGTCGGGGTCGAGCGAGGCGCTGCGGTCATTGACCATGGCGGCGAAGAATTCCGGCTCGACGCGGGCGCGGCCATCCTGGCTCATCCGCTGCTCGGCGAACTCGGCCGATTCGACCCGTTCGGCGGCGCGGCGCCAGGCGGTGGAGCGCTGCTCCATCTCCGGCTCGTACTCGTCCCGCTCTTGCCTGCGGCGCACGGCGCGGCGGTGCATCCACGCGCGCAGCGACAGCCACCAATGGGTGATGGCGCCGAGCGCCAGGATGCCCTCGTCGCCTTCGTCCTCGTCATTGTCGAACAAAAGGTCGTCCTCGCGCGGATCGACGGCGGGCTCGTCCTCCATCACCGCAAAGCCGTTCTTGCGTCCGATCAGCGCCGAGCCATGGGCAAAGAGCCACAGTGCGGGCGCCGAAAGCAGGATGGCGATGATGCTGGCGATCAGCCCGGTCGGATAGCCGCCGATGACGACACCGGGGATCTTCAGCACCATGTCGCCGAACACGCCGCCGAGGCCGGTGGGCAGCGGCCAGGTCTTGGGCGGCACCACGCAGCCGACCATCGCAGCGGCCAGCAGCGCGAAGCCGAACCAGGACAACCCGCGCTTGGGCAGCCTGTCGACGCCGCGCGCGGAAAACAGCAGGAAGCCCCAGATGACCGTCGGAACCAGGGCGGCGACGGCGGCGAGGCCGAAGAACTGCATGGCGAGGTCGGAGAACACGGCACCCGCATAGCCCATGGCGTTGGTGACGGTGTTGTTCGTCGCGTGGGAAAAACTCGGATCGGCGACATTCCAGGTGGCAAGGCTGGCAACGCCAAAGGCGGCCAGCGCGAACAGGCCGACGCCAACCAGCCGCCCCACCTGACGCCGCGCGAACGCCTGGATGCCGTGCCCCGTATCGGCCAGCGCGAGCGGTGCTGAAGCCCCTGAACGCATGCTCTTCCCCGTCTGTCGTGGACTCGCCGGGTGCGTGGCGCACTCCGGCAGATTCGGGTCTCAGACTATCGGTGGGAAGGTTAAGGGCGCATTAACTATAAGAGGTTGAGACGCTCAAACCTCATTACCGCCGGTTGAGGCGTATGAGGCAATGTTGGACGACGGACCGATGGAGCTCCATCGAACGAAACAATGGCGGGCTGCCGGCCCGCCATTGGTCGTCTGAACAGAGATCGGGTCTCGGCCCGATCGCGGCAAATCAGTTGGCGCCGCCGAGCGCCTGCACATTGGCGCAGAATTCCGCATGCGGCTTGCTCATCGCCGCATCCTGGCATTCCTTCTTCATCGCTTCCTGCTTTTCCATCGGCATGGCCATGAAAGCTGTCTTGAAGTCCGCCATCGGCTTCATGGTTTTCATGCCGGAATCCGTGAAGAACGGCGCCATGTTGTCGGGCTCGTCCAGAGCACCGGCAAACGCCACGCCGCCGATCATGGAAAGAGCAAGCGCTCCGAGACAGATGTTCTTGAGGTTCATGAGATGGTTTCCTTCCCTGTTGTTTGGCACGAGCGTCAGAACGACGATCGTCCCCACGGTTCGGAACCAGAGCGGTCGTTGTTTCCTCAAAAAACATGATCACGCGAACGTGATTGCGTGAAGCCGGGCATTGCCGGAATGGCTTGCCAAAAAAAGAGGCCCGGATGCGATCCGGGCCTCAATGCGTGAACTCCTTTCGGGAGCGTCACGACGGGATCTTTCAAAGCAATTCCAGGAGAACTGTGCAGCGCTTTCCATTCGGAATTGCGTGGAGATATGGGGCCGGCGGGAGGAGGGTTCCGCCGGCCCCTTGGCTAAGCTGGCCTTACGGCACCACTTCGCCATGCTGGGAGATGTCGAGGCCTTCGACCTCTTCCTGGGTCGTCGGGCGCAGGCCGACAAGCGCCTTGACGATGTAGAGGAGCACGAAGGTGGCAATGCCGGTCCACACGATGGTGACGGCAACGCCGTAGATCTGCTTGCCGAGCGAAGCACCTGCGCCGAGGCTGTTGATCGCCGGGTCGGCGAGCACGCCGGTGAGCAGAGCGCCGACCACACCGCCGACGCCATGCACGCCGAAGGCGTCGAGCGAGTCGTCATAGCCGAACATGTGCTTGACCTTGACCGCCGAGAGGTAGCAGACGACGCCTGCGACGATGCCGACGATGAAGGCACCGGTCGGGTTGACGAAGCCGGAAGCCGGCGTCACCGCGACCAGGCCGGCAACCGCACCCGAGATGATGCCGAGCACGGAAGGCTTCTTGGCGACGATCCATTCGGCGAACATCCAGGCCAGTGCCGCCGCCGCGGTGGCAACCTGGGTGTTGAGCATGGCAGCGCCGGCAAGACCGTCGGCTGCCAGTTCCGAACCGGCGTTGAAGCCGAACCAGCCAACCCACAGCAGCGAAGCGCCGATCACCGAATAGACCAGGTTATGCGGCGCCATGTTGGTGGTGCCATAGCCTTCGCGCTTGCCGAGAACCAGCGCACAGACCAGACCGGCGACACCGGCATTGATGTGAACGACCGTACCGCCGGCAAAGTCGAGCACGCCCGCCGATCCGAGGAAGCCGCCACCCCAGACCCAATGCGCGATCGGCACGTAGACGACCAGCAGCCACAACGCCATGAAGATCAGCAGCGCCGAGAACTTCATGCGTTCGGCGAAGGCGCCGGCAATGAGCGCCGGCGTGATGATGGCGAATGTCATCTGGAACATCGAGAACACGAATTCAGGAATGTTGGCGACGCCCGGCAGCCACAGCGAGGCCGTGGTGATGCCGTGATGGAAGAACTTCGAGGTGCCGCCGATATAGCTGTTCACGCCGCCGCCGTCCGAGAAGGCCAGCGAATAGCCGAACATGAACCACAGCACCGTCACCAGGCAGGTGATGGCGAAGCTCTGCATGACGGTGGCGAGCACGTTCTTCTTGCGCACCATGCCGCCGTAGAACAGCGCCAGGCCCGGAATGGTCATCATCAGCACCAGCGCCGTCGAGGTCAGCATCCAGGCGGTGTTGCCGGTGTCGAGCACCGGGGTCGGGGCAGCAGCCGGCGCGGCCGCGGCTGCGGCCGGTGCCGCTTCCTGTGCGAAGGCGGCGACCGTGCCCAATGCTGCGAGAGCAAGCGAACCCAAAAGGGCAGCTCGTCCCGTCGTCTTCAAGGTGGAAGGAATATTCATTGAACTCTCCATTGGAATACGTGATCGCCGCTCAGAGCGCGTCGGTGTCTGTTTCGCCGGTGCGGATGCGCACCGCCTGATCGATGCCGAAAACGAAGATCTTGCCGTCGCCGATCTGGCCGGTCTTGGCGGCTGCGGTGATGGCTTCGACGGCCTTGTCGACCATGTCGGCACTGACCGCGACTTCGATCTTGATCTTCGGCAGGAAGCTGACCGCGTATTCCGCCCCGCGATAGATCTCCGTATGCCCTTTCTGACGCCCGTAGCCTTTGACTTCGGTGACGGTCAGGCCCTGGATGCCGACGGCGGTGAGCGCTTCGCGCACCTCGTCGAGCTTGAACGGCTTGATGATTGCCATCACGATTTTCATAAGGTTTCACCCTTTGCTGTTGCGGTCCCCCGCGTTTGCACACCTTCACCGATCCCAAAGAGCCGGAGAGTGCCCACAAGGATTCAAGCTCCGTGCCAAGTGCCGAAGCAGGGTGTTAACCCACTGTAAACAAAGAGATTAGGGAGTGCGCCGACGCAACCTGCCCACAGCTGCGGCGATACGTCTGCTTAAAAATTAGGCAAATTCTGAAAAATGCCTACTCTGCAGGCGACCGCTTGAGCCGGATCAGCCCTTCCTGCGCAACCGAGGCAATCAGCGTACCGTCGCGGGCAAACAGCGAGCCGCGTGTAAAGCCGCGCGAGCCCTGCGTCGACGGGCTGTCCTGCGTGTAGAGCATCCAGTCGTCGAGCGCATGGCTGCGGTGGAACCACATGGCGTGGTCGAGGCTCGCCGCCTGGATATCGCGATCGAAAATGGCGCGGCCATGCGCGAAGGTCGATGTGTCGAGCAGCGTCATGTCGGAGAGATAGGCGAGCACCGCTGCCTGGATGGCGCGGTCCGCCGGCACCGGACCGGTGGTGCGGATCCAGATGTTCTGCTTTGGCTCCAGCTTTTCGCGGCTGGTGTAATGCTTCAGCATCACCGGCTTCATCTCGATCGGCCGGTCGCGCTCCCAGTAGCGTTTGATCCCATCGGGCACCGCCTCGCCGAATTTGCCCAGCAATTCGCGTTGCGACAGCAATGTGTCCGGCCCCGGAACGTCCTGCGGCATCGGCACCTGGTGCTCCAGGCCGACCTCATCCTGCTGGAACGAGGCTTCGAGCGAAAAGATCGCCTGGCCGTGCTGGACCGCCACCACGCGCCGCGTGGTGAAGGAGCCGCCGTCGCGAATGCGGTCGACCTCGTAGACGATCGGCACCTTGGTGTCGCCGGGCCGCATGAAATAGCCGTGCAGCGAATGCACGTACCGATCGGGATCCACTGTCCGCTGCGCCGCCACCAGCGCCTGGGCGATGGTCTGGCCGCCGAACACGCGCTGCCAGTCGAGCAGCGGGCTGCGACCACGATACAGATTGTGTTCCAGCTTCTCGAGGTCGAGAATGCCGAGAAGCTCGTCCATGGCTGCCGTCATATTTCGCGCCCTCGCCGCAGAAGTGTTATGGCGGTTTCCGACAGGACGGACAGGCAGTCAAGGGCGCAAGACCCGGCCGGCGCAGGAGCGAAGATGATGGAACGCAAGGCGGACACGAAAAACAGATCCGGGCTCGATGTCCTGGTCGCCGGCGCCGGCTATGTCGGCCTGGCCGCCGCCGTATCGCTGAAACAGGCGCGACCGGGCCTCGCCATCGCTCTCGTCGATGCGGCACCTGCTGGCGCCTGGCAAAGGGATGGCCGCGCCTCGGCCATTGCCGCTGCCGCCTGCCGCATGCTCGACCAGCTCGGCGTGTGGGCCGAGATCGCACCCCAGGCGCAGGCGATCACTGAGATGATCATCACCGATTCGCGCACCGCCGATCCGGTGCGTCCGGTCTTCCTGACCTTCGGCGGCGAAGTGGCGCCGGGCGAGCCCTTTGCGCATATGGTCGCCAACAAGGTGCTGAACGGCGCCTTGCGGGCCAGCGCCGAAAGGCTCGGCATCGATATCATCGAAGGCGTCGCGGTGCAGGGCTTCGAGACCAACGGCAGTGGCATCACCGTGCATCTCGCCGACGGCGCGGCGCTGAAGGCGCGGCTGCTGGTCGCCGCCGACGGCGTCAACTCGAAGCTGCGCGACATGGCCGGCATCAAGACGGTGAAGTGGGAATATGGCCAGTCCGGCATCGTCTGCACGGTAGCGCATGAACGCCCGCACAATGGTCGCGCCGAAGAGCATTTCCTGCCGGCCGGGCCTTTCGCCACATTGCCGCTCAAACCCGGTGAGGACGGCACCAACCGCTCGTCGATCGTCTGGGTCGAGCGTACGCCCGATGCCGAGAAGCTGGTGGCCGGTGACGATCTCCTGTTCGAACACGAACTCGAGCAGCGTTTTGGCCTGAAACTTGGCGAGATCCGCGTTACTGATGCGCCGCGCGCCTGGCCGCTCGGCTTGACCATTGCGCGTGCCTTCGTCGCGCCCCGCATCGCACTCGCCGGCGATGCCGCCCACGGCATCCACCCGATCGCCGGCCAGGGCCTCAATCTCGGCTTCAAGGATGTCGCGGCCCTTGCCGAGGTGATCGTCGAGGCCGACCGGCTCGGCCAGGACATCGGCGCGCTCGACGTCCTCGAACGCTACCAGCAGTGGCGCCGCTTCGACACGGTGCAGATGGGCATCACCACGGACGCGCTGAACCGGCTGTTTTCCAACGATATCGGCCCGCTGCGAACCGTCCGCGACATCGGCCTCGGCCTTGTCGAACGCATGCCGCGCCTGAAGGATTTTTTTATCCGGCAGGCGTCGGGGTTGTCCACCAGCACGCCGCGATTGTTGAAGGGCGAGGCGATCTGAGCGCTATCGCTCAGTTGACCTCGAAACCCAGCTTCTGCCGCAGCCGCAATATCCTCTGGTCGGATATTTCGAGGCGTTTCTCGCCGCCCTGGGCGGCGCGGTTGACCATCTGCAGCAGATCGTTTCGCTCGGCGACATCGAGGCGTTCGCGCAGGAACGGCGCCAGCTTGTCGATGACGACGGTGGTGTCGTCGACCTGCGCCGCCGCCCATTTGGCGTAGATCACCGCCTCGTCGGTCTTCTTCTTGTCGGCGATCTCGGAAATCACCGCGCGGATGACAGCCTCGCGCTGCGGCAGGATGGGCCCATCCTCGGAGACGATTGATGTGATCAACGTAGCCGCCGCTACGACCGGATCATCGATCGCCGTCAGAGGCGACAGAGCCGCCTGCTTGCGCAGCTTCTTGCGACGGATGTTGCCCTGCACGCGCCCGACAACGTCCGCAACCTCGCGAGCCGCGTCGTTCATCGCCTTCATCCGGTACCACCAGAACGCCGCCGCGCCCATCACGCCAAGGATAGCAATCAGGAAAGGCATGTCGAAATCCCCAAGAACCCCGGCGACGATAGGAGAACTCTCGCCTTGCTTCAACACGCAAAAGTTGCGCACCAAATGAACCGGGACGATCGTTCAATCGAACGCCTTGGTTTCCGCGTGGCTGTAGCACATGGCGGGGGCTATGACCCCGGCACATTGTAGATCGCCCGCACCTCGATGGTGCCGATTTCGGCCAGCGGGATCTCGCCGGCGATCTCCAGCGCCTGGTCGAGATTGTCGGCCTCGATCATGACGAAGCCAAGCAACTGCTCCTTGGTTTCGGCGAACGGGCCGTCGGTGATCAGCCGCTTGCCCTGGCGTCGCCGCACCGTCTTCGACGTCTTCACCGATTGCAGCGCCTGCGCGACGATCAGCACCCCACGCTGATCCAATGACCGGTCATGAGCCATCGAATCGGCATCGAGCTTGGCCAGACGCTCCGGCGTCATGGCATGGAGGTCGTTTTCCTCGCCATAGACCAGACAGACATATTTCATTTCCAGCTCCCTTGCTGTGACGAACCATAGGCGATCACGGTATCGGTTGAGTTCTTGCCGGCAGCGACATGGTCGAGAAGGCTGACCGCAATGCCGATGATTGCAACTGCCGCAAGCAGCCGGCCGAAGCCGGAGGGCGGCACATGCAGCGGGTCGCTTTTCCCTGGATCGGCCGTTCGGCAGGTGCTTGTCCAATGGGCAGAAAACAGATTGTTCATGCGAACCTCCATCCGCCACGAGAATCCGTGGCCGCCCGCAGGACGGTCGGGGCCGATGCAAGTCGACATTCTTGCACGTACATTTTTTCAAAAAAATCCGGTGCGGCTCGCCGGTGCTGCGTGCGCGCGCAAACAGCGCGGTGGCCTTCCCTCGCGCCCGCGCTATAGTTGGGAGGAACGCCGCCTGGCCGGCGCCACCGCTGTAATAAGGAGGAATTCATGGACCGCACCGCAAACGCCGTCTGGAAAGGCAATCTGAAAGAGGGCACGGGCACGCTCGACACCCAGAGCGGAACCCTGAAGGGCACGCCCTATTCATTCAAAGCGCGCTTCGAGGACGAGAGCGGCAAATCCGGCACCAACCCTGAAGAGCTGATCGCGGCGGCGCACGCCGGCTGCTTTGCCATGCAGTTTTCGCATTTCCTGGCCGAGAACGGCACGCCGGCCACCGAACTCGACGCCAAGGCCGTGGTGACGCTGGTTCCCGGCACCGGGATTACCGGCAGCGCCCTCACAGTGGTCGGCAAGGTCCCGGGCATCGACGCGGCGAAGTTCAAGGAATTGGCCGAAAAGGCCAAGGCCGGCTGCCCGGTCTCGAAGGCGCTCGGCGCCATAAACGTATCGCTCGACGCCAAGCTCGGCTGAAGGCCCGAACGGCAAATTCATCCAGAAACCGCTGGCCCTTGGGCCGGCGTTTTCGTTTGCGGTCAGCCCTTCAACGCGGCCGCCCGCACATCCGATGGCGTCGCGCCGTAGCGCCGCCGGAACGCCCGGTTGAAATAGGAGAGGTCGTTGAAGCCTGCCTCGAAGGCGATCGCCGTGATGCTGCGTCCGGCATGACGAGGATTGCTGAGCATCCGATGCGCGCGCAACAGGCGCTGGCACAGCATGAAATCCGACAGCGACGTGCCTTCGCTCTCGAACAGTTTTCTGATGTAGCGGGCCGAAAGGCGGTGACGGCGGGCGATGTCTTCGGCCGACAGGTCGCCGCCATGGGCTGTTATTTCGGCCTTGATGGCACGCAGCCGCGCCACGCGCACGCCTCGGCCCCGGGCGATTTCTGCCGCGTCTCGGGTGGCACCCATGGCCAGAGCGACGAGATCGAAAATATGCGTCGTCGCCAGATGCCAGGCCTCCGGGGTCAGCACGTCGCCGGCATCCTGGATCGACCTGACATAGTCGAGCAGCAGCCGCATCGCCCCGCCGGAGGTTGGCAGCGGCTGCATCAGCGCCGGCGCCGGGTCGCCGATCAGCGGTGACAGTGCCTTGAGCGAGAAGCTCATATTGACGAAGCGAAGACCGCCTGGCTGGATGACATTGAGGCCGACCTCCTCGCCGCTCATCATCAGCGCCTGGCCGTTGCCGACCGGCTCCTCGCGGCCGCGATGCTTCATCACGCTTGCGCCATCGAGGGCGACCAGGAGGACGAGATCGTCGCTGTCGATCAGCGACGTCGAATGATGGACGCGGAATTCCGAACACGTGCCCGTGGCGATGCCGAGGCCAGGCAACGCGCGCACCTGCATATCGACATGCGTCGGGCCGAGTGGATCGAGATCGACCTTGAGCACCGTGCGGCCATAGACCTCGCGCATGACCTCGACGCGATCCCGCTCCGGAAGCGCGTCCGTCATCAGTCGGAACGAGGCGGTTGGCCCCATCGTCGCCGTCACCGGCATCCCCCATGCCTCAGGTCAATTAGAAGCCGCGTGATATGCGCCGCGCCTCCGAAAACGTCAATACAGGGCCGTTTGGGCCGTTTTTAGGGCCGCTGCGTCCAAGCTGCCCGCTTTTGCCGGACCTAGTTTGCAGCGCGTTTCCGATCAGGAAGCGCATCGCAAACAGCCACAAGGGGGTTCGATGTATCATTTGCAATTGTTCAGGAGACTGTCGGGGCTCGCCTCGGCAGGCTTCAATCCACGCGTCTATCTATTGTCCATCGCTCTCGGCGGAACCGTCGCCGACCATCGCGATCCGAAGCGGCCGTGTGGGGAGCGCCGGCCATGAGCGTCCGGCATACAGTCCTGGCGGCACCGGTCCTGTGCCTCGGCCTATCGGGCTGCGTCGGCATCAACCCGGTTTCTGCGGTCGTCGGCATGGCCGGCATGGCAGCGGCCAACTCCGCCGGCATGGCGCAATCGAGCGTCATCAGCCCGCAGGAGCAGGCGAAGTACGCCTCGATGTCCTGTGCGGATCTGCGGCAATTGATGGCAGGTTACGAAGAGGCGAAGAATCATGGGCCGTCGGTCAAGAAATACGGCGGCATGGCGCCGGCCGGCAAGACGGCGATCGTCAACAATGTCATCGGCACGCGGCTTGTCTATCTCCGGCAGCTTGTTGCGAGCAAAGGATGTTGAGGGCCTCGTCACACCACGCCTGCCGGGCGGCACTTGTCGGGCTTGCCGGCTGGCTGGCCTTCAGCGCCGGCGGCGCTTACGGCCAGGGCAAGGGACCGACGACACGCTCGCGCCTCGGTGCGATGCCGGCAGCGCTTGTCGGCAAGTGGGGTTTTGCAGTTGCCAGCGGCAATTATTGCGACACATTCAGCAACTGCGATCCAGGCAGCGGCGGCAGCGTCACCTTTACCTTCGGGGCTGACGGGCGCACCTATTACGCGCTGTTCCAATCGTCTCTGGTCGACGGCTGCGGTCAGGTCCGGTCGCTGACCCTGAAAACCGGTAAGGCCTCCGTGCGCGGTTCGACCCTGGTTTTCACGCCGACGGCAGGAACCTACAAATCCGTCAATGGTTGCCGGCCCGACCTCACGGGCCTCTGGAAATTCAAGCCCGGTGACCTGAAGCCGGTCTCCTTGCGCTGGCAACTGGACGACAACCAGTTGCGGCTGATCGACCCCGACGGCGAAGCGAGCGGCGTTTACTCGAGGAGGTGAACCTAGCGCTCGCCGGTCAGCGCGTCGATGCGGGCGCGTAACATTGCAATCTCCTCCTCGAGGGCGCTGACGCGCTCCTCGAGGCCGGAGGCAGATGAAGCAGCCGACGCAGCCTGCATGGCGATGGGGGCGATCTGCGGAGTCCCGCTCAGCAGATGGACGTAACGCTCCTCGCGCTGGCCCGGTCCGCGTGGGATTTCCTGGATGAGTGGCGGTCGGCGGCCGATCAGCATGTCGAGCTCGGCGCGCAGATCTTCGATCGACGAAAACCGTGCCATGCGCTCGGTGCGCGCCGACAATTCATGGGCCGTCTGCGGCCCGCGCAGCAACAGCAAGCCGATCAAGGCGGTCTGCGGTGTGGTCAGCGAGAAGCGCTGCGCCATCTGGTGCTCGTAGCGCTCGACACGCGAACCGAACATCTGCCGCACCAGCCCCTTTTGTTCGAGCAGCTTCAGCCCCCGGTGCACCTCGCTCTGCTCCAGCGCCATCACCGGCTCGCGCGCCGTCTTCTGGTTGGCGGCGGCCAGTGCCGCGTTGAGCGTCAGCGGATAGACATCCGGCGTCAGCTCCTTCTTCTCGATCAGGCAGCCGAGAATGCGAGCTTCCACAGGGGAAAGGATGGGAAGGTCATCGCTCATTGGATTACTCTCGCCGGCAACCAACCGCCTAAACCTTTCTCTCCACCATCATCTTCTTGATCTCCGCGATCGCCTTGGCCGGGTTGAGGCCTTTGGGGCAGGTCTGCGCGCAGTTCATGATGGTGTGGCAGCGATAGAGCCGGAACGGGTCTTCGAGATTGTCGAGCCGCTCGCCGGTGGCCTCGTCGCGGCTATCGATCAGCCAGCGATAGGCCTGCAGAAGCGTTGCCGGGCCGAGATAGCGGTCGCCGTTCCACCAATAGCTCGGGCACGAGGTCGAGCAGCAGGCGCACAATATGCATTCATAGAGCCCGTCGAGCTTCTCGCGATCCTCATGGCTTTGCAGCCACTCCTTGGCCGGCTCCGGCGACACCGTCTTCAGCCAGGGCTGGATCGACGCGTGCTGGGCGTAGAAATTGGTGAGGTCGGGCACCAGATCCTTGACCACCTGCATGTGCGGCAGCGGGTAGACTTTTACCGCGCCGGAAATGTCGTCGCAGCCCTTGGTGCAGGCGAGCGTGTTGGAACCGTCGATGTTCATGGCGCAGGAGCCGCAAATGCCTTCGCGGCAGGAACGCCGCAAGGTCAGCGTCGGGTCGATCTTGTTCTTGATCCACAGCAGCGCGTCGAGCACCATCGGCCCGCAGTCGTCCATGTCGACGAAATAGGTGTCGATGCGCGGGTTCTCGTCGTCGTCCGGCGACCAGCGATAGATGCGGTATTCCCGCAGATTGGTGGCGCCCTCCGGCTTCGGCCAGGTCTTGCCCGGCTTGATCTGCGAATTCTTGGGGAGCGTGAGTTCAACCATGTTCGATCCTCAATACACTCTGGCCTTGGGCGCGATCTTGGCGAGGCTGATGCCGCCGTCCTTTTCAGCCAGCTGCGGCTCGGTGTGCACCGGCCGGTAGGAGAGTGCCACCTTGCCGTCTTCGCTCAGCCTGGCCAGCGTATGCTTGCGCCAGACCGCGTCGTCGCGCGCCGAAAAGTCCTCGCGTGCGTGCGCGCCACGGCTCTCCTTGCGCGCCTCGGCGCTGTAGACCGTGGTGATGGCATTGGCCATCAGGTTTTCCAGCTCCAGCGTTTCGACCAGATCGGAGTTCCAGATCATCGAGCGGTCGGACACTTTGATGTCCTTCAACTCGCCCCAGATCTGCGAAATGCGCTTACAGCCATTTTCGAGCGACTCCTGCGTGCGGAATACGGCCGCGTCTTCCTGCATCGCCTTCTGCATCTTTTCACGCAGCACCGCCGTCGGTGTCGAGCCGTTGGCGTAACGCAGCCGGTCGAAGCGGTCCATGATCTTTTCGACCGAGGCTTCGTTGGGCGAAGGGATCGCCGACTTGCGGTCGATGACCTGGCCGGCGCGGATCGCCGCCGCGCGACCGAACACCACAAGATCGATCAGCGAATTCGAACCGAGCCTGTTGGCGCCGTGCACGGAGGCGCAGCCGGCTTCGCCGACAGCCATCAATCCGGGCGACACCTGGTCTGGATTGAGCGCCGTCGGATTGAGCACCTCGCCCCAGTAATTGGTCGGCACGCCGCCCATATTGTAGTGGACCGTGGGCAGCACCGGGATCGGCTCCTTGGTCAGGTCGACACCGGCAAAGATCTTGGCCGATTCCGAAATCCCCGGCAGCCGCTCATGCAGGACGGCGGGATCGAGATGGTCGAGATGCAGGAAGATGTGGTCCTTGTTCTTGCCGACGCCGCGGCCCTCACGGATCTCCAGCGTCATGCAGCGCGAGACGACGTCGCGCGAGGCAAGGTCCTTGGCTGACGGCGCATAGCGCTCCATGAAGCGCTCGCCCTCGGAATTGACGAGATAGCCGCCCTCGCCGCGCGCACCCTCGGTGATCAGGCAGCCGGCGCCATAGATGCCGGTCGGGTGGAATTGCACGAACTCCATGTCCTGCAGCGGAAAGCCGGCACGCGCGGCCATGCCGCCGCCGTCGCCGGTGCAGGTGTGCGCCGAGGTGGCCGAGAAATAGGCGCGGCCATAGCCGCCGGTCGCCAGCACCACCATCTTGGCCGAGAAGCGGTGGATGGTGCCGTCATCCAGGTTCCAGGCGACGACACCGGTGCAGGTGCCGTCCGGCTCCATGATCAGGTCGAGCGCGAAATACTCGATGAAGAACTGCGCATTGTTCTTCAGCGACTGGCCGTAAAGCGTGTGCAGGATGGCATGCCCGGTGCGGTCGGCGGCGGCACAGGTGCGCTGCACCGGGGGGCCTTCGCCATAGTTCATCATGTGGCCGCCGAACGGCCGCTGGTAGATCTTGCCCTCTTCGGTGCGCGAAAACGGCACGCCGTAATGTTCGAGCTCGTAGACCGCGGCCGGCGCCTCGCGCACCAGATATTCCATGGCGTCGACATCGCCCAGCCAGTCCGAGCCCTTGACGGTGTCGTACATGTGCCACTGCCAGGAATCGGGACCCATGTTGGACAGCGAGGCGGCAATGCCGCCTTGCGCCGCCACCGTGTGCGAGCGGGTCGGGAACACCTTGCTGATGCAGGCGGTGCGCAGCCCCTGTTCGGCCATGCCGAGCGTGGCGCGCAGCCCGGCGCCGCCGGCGCCAACGACCACCACGTCGAACTTGTGGTCGACAAAGGTATAGCCTGCCGTGTTGGCTTGTTTCGCGTCCTTGGCCAACTCAGCCTCCGAATGCCAGCTTGAGCAGGGCGAAGATCGAGGCGACGCCGACCGCTATGGTGAAAAATGTATTGAGCGCGATCAGCGCCAGCTTCATGCCTTCGCCATGCACGTAATCCTCGATGATCACCTGCATGCCGATCCGCATATGGGTGAGACCGGAGATGAGCACCAGGGCCATCACCAGCGCCACGAACGGGTTGGCAAGGGCTGCCCGCACATGCTCGTGGTCGGCGCCGTTGAGCGCGATCAGGAAACCGACGAAGAACAGGATCAGCGGGATGTTGGCGATCGCGGTCAGGCGCTGGCGCCAGAAATGCCCGGTGCCCTCGCGGGCGGAGCCGAGGCCGCGGACCCTCGCCAGCGGCGTGCGCATGTCGGTGTTTTTGCCGCTCATGATCAAGCTCCCCGCGCCATGGTGCCGGCGATCCAGATCAGCAGCGTGAGCAGGATCGAGCCGGCCAGCGTCGCCCAGGCGATCTTCGAGGCGGTATGCTTTTCCAGGCCCGCGCCCGTGTCCCAGATGAGGTGCCGTACGCCGCCCAGCATATGATGCATCAGCGCCCAGGTGTAGCCGAACAGGATGATCCGGCCGAGCCAGGTGCCGAAGGCCCAATTGGCCCAATCGAAGGTCGCCTGCGAGCTTGCCGCCGCCATCAGCCACAGGGCGACCAGCAGCGTGCCGAAATACAGCGCGCCGCCGGTGATGCGGTGAATGATCGACATCGTCATGGTGATCGGCGGCCGGTACACGGTGAGGTGCGGCGAAATCGGCCGTTCACGTCTGGCAAATTCGCGGGTGGCTGGTGATTTGCTCATGGCTCCCCCAGTTCGGCGTCTCTCTGGAGCCTCAGGTGGAAATGCGGCATTGCCGCTTCCGGTTGCGACTTCGGACAGCCGGTTTCTAATGCTCTTTTTGCACCGCGTCAAAGCCAGAAAACCGTTTCGAAAACGTAATTTAGTCTGACTAAAAGGCGGGCTTTGGCTTCAATCGATTAGGCCGGGAAGGCCTGAAGCCGGCTCGATATCGCTGCAGTGCAACATATCTGGCCCCAGGGCCCAGCGGTGGTGAGACTGGCGTCAGCGTTTGCAGGTCTGCGGCGTCGATCCCTTCTTCATCACCAGCGCCTCGCGCCCGTCGATCACGATTGCGTCATGCGTGGCCGCCTGGTAGCGGCTGCTCTGGTTGGCAGGCGACGCCGCAAACTCCTCGGTCGCGCCGTCGGACCCGACCACACGCAACGACGTGCCTAGATTTTGGATGGAAATCATACCGTTGTTGCCGCATCTATAGGTGGCCGTGCCTGTGCCTGGTCGCGGCGCGGTAAGGTCGGTGATGATCTTGGTTGCAGCTGCCGGAGGCACCGCGGCTGCGACGGACTGCTGGGCCGGCGCAGGTGAGACGACGACGGTATTGGCTGCCTTCGGCGCGCTGTCTTGCGGCACACAGGCAGCGACGACACCGAGCAACGGGAAAACGGACACCCAAATCGGCCGGCGTAGCGCCATATGCTGTCCTCCCGCGCGGCAAGCGGCCACGATGCTTTGTCCAGATCAATATCGTCCCGACGCCAAGGCGGACGCCGCCGCGATGGTGCGGCCAAGCATGGCCGAATGATGGCCACCGGGTTTTCCATCCAGTCGGATATTAACGGATATTAACCATGTTCACCGAGACATCGCCGCCAAACGCGCCGGCCTCTTAACAAAGGTTAAGAAACCGTTAATTTCTGATTCGAGGAGGCTTTCCCTCAAGACACGGAGGACGCCATGCGTTCGAATTCGGGCAAATCGCGCCTTGCGGCGCTCGTCGTGGCAGCCTCGGTCGCCGGCCTTGCAGCGCCAGCGCTTGCCGGCGCACGGCATCAGGATCGCGTCTACGCCGATTCCTTCGGCAACCTCGTCGTCGACAGCGCCGCCGGCTACAAGCGCATCATCGTCGGCCAAGGCAGGCTGGCCAAGCAGCTCTCCGACTACACCAGCGCCGGCCAGCCCAAGGTGATCTACGAGAACGAAGCCGACGAAATCGGCGGTTATAGCGATTGCTACCGGCCGCCGGTGCTGGTGAAGGGCCGCTCCTATATGTACGGCCTCTCCGACGGCGAGATGCCCGAACTCAGCCCCTGCCGCTAGCTTCCGTTCCGGCTGACGACCAGTTGCCGGCAGGCCCGACGGAGACGCGCACGCAATCGCGCCCGGCATTCTTCGCCTGATAGAGCGCCTGGTCGGCCCGCCGCATCAGATCGGCAAAGTCTTCGCTCGCATGGAGTTCGGCGACGCCGAAGCTCGCAGTGCAGCGGTTGTCAGCCGGCAGTCCGTCTATGGGCAGCGCGCCGAAGGCGCTGCGCGTTCCCTCGGCGAACAGCCGCGCCGCGGCAAGGTTGGTTCCCGGCAGGATGATGGCGAACTCCTCGCCGCCAATGCGGCCGGCAACGTGATGCGCGGCGGCGGCTTCACGCAGGAAGCCTGCAAAAGTCTCGATCACCCGGTCGCCGGACGCATGGCCGAAGCTGTCGTTGACGCTCTTGAAATGATCGAGATCGGCTATGACCAGCGCGACCGGCACGCCTTGCCGCAGGGCGCCAAGCACCGCCAGTTCGGCATGGCGGGTGAAGCCGCCGCGATTGAGCAGGCGCGAAAGCGTGTCCGTCTCCGACTTCGACGTCACTTCGGCAAGCACGTCGCGAACCAGGATGGCCAGCATCAGCAGCGCCAGCGCCAGCGCAAAGACAGTGCCGAGCGATTGCGACACCAGCGCGTAGTTGCTTTGCAGATAGGCTTGCGGATTGGCGCCCCAGCCGCCGAGCGCATGGGCGATGAATGGCTTGGAGGCAAACTGCAGGCCGCTCGCCGCCAGCACGGCCATCAATATGCGATCGAGACGGTCAAGCTTTTGCCTCGATGACCAGACGATGGCCAGCCCGATGAACTGCATGACCGCATAGGGAAGCTGGTAGGCCATGATGCGGATCAGCGACTGGCGGGGCAGGTCCTGTACGAAATACACAGCTATGGTGGTGGCCAACAGGAACAACAGCATCGCCTTCCAGGGCGGCGCCACGCCGTATTTGCGGGCAAGCCCGCCATTGAACGCAATGGTGGCAGCAAGGAAGACCGCGAAGGCGGCAACGACCGGGAGCCGCGCGTCGGCAAAAGCGGGAATGGAGAATTCGATGGCCGAATAGGCCATGCCCAGCAGATAGCCAAATGCCAGCCAGCGCGCCGGCGCCCGGCCGACATCGTGGAAGGCGACCGCCATGAAGCAGGCCGCCAGCAGGCCGGCAACCGACAGATTGATCAACAGGATGAAGTTGGCGCCGCTCATGTTCTCCCGCACCCGCGCCGACAGCTAATCATCGACGGGCGAAGAAGACGTTAACGTCCTGGCCGGCCAGGATTCAGCCGGTCTTGAGCGGCTCCGGCAGGAACGCCGTTTCCGGCCGCTCATAGGACAGGCGTACACTGTCGCGGCCGTTCTTCTTGGCCTTGTAGAGCGCATCGTCGGCACGGCGCATCAGCGGCTCCAGCGCCTCGTCACCGCTGCGGGCCGCCACGCCGAAGCTTGCCGTCACCTTCGTTCCCTGGGGAAGCCCGTCGACATGGCCGGCCGAATAGACCGTGCGCACCGCTTCGGCGAACAGCCGTGCCGCGGCAAGATCGCTGAGTGGCAGCAGCACGGCGAATTCCTCGCCGCCGATACGCCCGGCAACACCGCGCGCGCCGGCCGCCGACCGAAGCTTGGCGGCGAAATCGGCAATCACGCGATCGCCCGCCCCATGCCCATGCACATCGTTGAGCGCCTTGAAATGATCGAGGTCGGCCAGCACCAACGCGACCGGGAACCGCGCCGAGGCGCAGTGCCGCAAGAGCAGCATGCCGCGCTCCTCGAAGCCACGCCGGTTGAGCAGGCCCGACAGGGGGTCGGTAAAGGTCTCGGTCTTCAACGCCTTCAACACGTCGAGTGCCGCGGCGGAAAACAGGCACAGCGCGATAAGCAGCGACAGCAGCGCGTGCGACAGCAGCGCCGTCGTCCAGTAGGACGAGCCATAGAACCCGTCATAGCTCGTGAAGGGCCCGTGCGCGATGACGACGACAAGGGTGCGCACGAAGAAGTTGACGCCCGACAGCAGCGACAGCACGAACAGGATTTTCTCCGTCGGGCCGCTGTTGCGCACCGGGCGCAGTTCGGCGGCAACCAGAAGGCTGATACCGCCGAAAGCGAAATTCATCGCCAGGATGCGCCAGGTGAGATCCGGCGCGATGAACAGGAACCAGCAGAACGACGCCAGTCCCCCGCAGGCCAGCGCGCCGATCCCCACATAGGGCACCTTGCGGCCATAGCGGTGGACGATGGCGCCGGCCAGGCAGCAGCCGGCGATGCTGAAGCAGATGTTCGACACCAGCTTGGTCAGCGGCATGCCGATCGGCAAGGTGAAATACTGAAGCAGGAAGCCCACCGCCGAGAGACTGTAGCTGAGCGCCAGCACGGCCAGATAGGGGCGGTGGCGCTGATAGGACCATAGCACGAGGAACGCCGCGCCGAGCGCCAGCGCGATCGTCGGGTTGAGCAGCGCTATGAGCAGACCCGTGTCCAAACGACTATGACTTCCCCTCGCTTACGTCGGGGAAGAGCTTAGAGGGCAAGCCCAAACAAGCGGTTAAGCCACGCGGTAGGCAGGACCGCCATCTCAAAATAATGTCAGGGAACCGCCGTCTCCGGTCAGCGTTCCTTCGTTGACAATCTGGAGCGACCGATGGCCGACACAATCACACTGACCGACCACGATGCGATCCGCTCGTGGGCTGCCGGGCGCGCCGGCTTTCCCGCAATCGTCGACATCTCGCCCGAAGCGGGGACGCAGCCCATGTTGAGGCTGGTCTTCGGCCAGCACGCCTATCAGGATCAGGACCAGCCTGAACGGCCGCTCAATGCGGGAGGCTATGAACTCGTCGAATGGGACGAATGGTTCAAGCTCTTCGAGGAACAACAGCTTGCGCTTGTGGTCGCGGCCGAACAGCCCGGACGCCGCGAGGAGTTCCACGAACTCGTCCGCCGTGACGGGAAGCGTTGACCCGAGCCGGGTGCGGCTCGGGTCCGTTCAAGTCCGGACTACTTCCACTCGCGGATGTCGACGAAATGGCCGGCGATCGCCGCCGCGGCCGCCATCGCCGGCGACACCAGATGGGTGCGGCCCTTGAAGCCTTGCCGGCCCTCGAAATTGCGGTTCGAAGTCGAGGCGCAGCGTTCATGCGGCTTCAGCCGGTCGTCGTTCATGGCCAGGCACATCGAGCAGCCCGGCTCGCGCCAATCGAAACCGGCGGCGACAAAGATCTTGTCGAGGCCTTCGGCTTCCGCCTGTTCCTTGACCAGGCCGGAGCCCGGCACGATCATCGCATCGACATGCGGGCTGACCGTCTTGCCTTCGACCACCTTGGCGACGGCGCGCAGATCCTCGATGCGGCCATTGGTGCAGGAACCGATGAAGACGCGGTCGAGCGTGATGTCGGTGATCCTGGTGCCCGGCGTCAGACCCATATAGTCGAGCGCGCGCTGCTTGGAGGTGCGCTTGTTCTCATCGGTGATGTCGTCCGGGTTCGGCACGATGCCTTGCACCGACACGACGTCCTCGGGCGAGGAGCCCCAGGAGACGATCGGCGGCAGCTTGGCCGCGTCGAGCACGATCACCTTGTCGAAATGCGCGCCCTCGTCGGACTGTAGCGTCTTCCAGTATTCGAGTGCCGCATCCCAGGCCGCGCCCTTCGGCGCGCGCGGCTTGTCCTTGACATAGGCGAAGGTCGTCTCGTCCGCGGCGATCAGGCCGGCGCGCGCGCCGCCTTCGATCGACATGTTGCAGATCGTCATGCGGCCCTCCATCGACAGCGCACGGATCGCCTCGCCGGCATATTCGATGACATAGCCGGTGCCACCGGCAGTGCCGATCTCGCCGATGATGGCCAGGATGATGTCCTTGGCGGTGACACCTTCCGGCAATTGGCCGTCGACACGCACCAGCATGTTCTTGGCCTTGCGCTGGATCAGCGTCTGCGTCGCCAGAACATGCTCGACCTCGGATGTGCCGATGCCATGCGCCAGCGCGCCGAAAGCGCCGTGCGTCGAGGTGTGGCTGTCGCCGCAGACGATGGTCATGCCGGGCAGTGTAAAGCCCTGCTCCGGACCGATGATGTGGACGATGCCCTGGCGGATATCGTTCTCGGAATAATATTCGACGCCGAAATCCTTGGCGTTCTTGGCCAGCGCCTCGACCTGGATGCGGCTTTCCTCGTTCTTGATGCCGAACTTGCGCTCGGGCGAAGTCGAGACATTGTGATCGACCACGGCCAGCGTCTTTTCCGGATGCCGGACTTTACGGCCGGTCATGCGCAGGCCTTCGAAGGCCTGCGGACTGGTCACTTCATGGACCAGGTGGCGGTCGATGTAGAGCAGGCAGGTGCCGTCTTCCTGGCGATCGACGACATGGTCGTCGAAAATCTTGTCGTAGAGGGTGCGCGGTGCGCTCATGTGCGTAAATCCGTCGATATGAGAATGGGAAAGAGCAGGTGCCGGACCTCCGGCCCGGCGAAACGACCCCGATGGGTCGGCCTAGGGTAGTCGGCTGGTCAGCGCCCCGGACACGCGCGCGGAGAAGCGCGACGGCAGGCGTTTTCTGTCCTGCAGCACGAACCCCTTGTAGGCCGGATCGCCAAAAAGCTCTTCCATGGCGTGGCTCATATCAATGTTTTGGGTTTTCGGCAATTGGAAGCTGCCTTCGCAGAACTCGGGTTCCTCGTCCTCACTTCCACACCTTCAGGGGGAGAGGAAGGAAGCCAAGATCGGAGAACGCGCCGCTCAGATCACTTCAAACACAAAAGTCTTCACCAGCGCATCCGGCTCGGCGATCGCATAGCAGCGGAACCACGGGCTTTCCTCGACCGGCCGCCATTTCCCAGTCTGCTCCAACTCATCGAACACCGCCTGGAAGCCGCCGCTCTCGAACACCCGGTCGCGCACGGTGAAGATCGCATGGCCGCCCTTGCGGATGATGCGCACCAGTTCGTGCAGGCCTGTTGCCGGCGCATGGCTGATGGTGAACACGCCTGTCGAGAAGAAGGCGCGGAAATACCCGTCCGGCCACGGCAGCGGACCGCCCAGCATTGCCTGCTTCAGTTCGCTGTAGGCATTGCGGCTGCCGGCGATCTTCAGCATATCGTCCGAGAGGTCGAGCCCCGCAATGTCGCGGTAGCCGAGCGCATTCAGCGACGGTCCCGACAGGCCGGTGCCGCAGCCGGCATCGAGCAACGGGCCATCGCCCGCCGGCACATGGCGCGCCACCCAGGCGGTGATCAGGAAAGGCAGGAGGTAGCCGAGCGAGGCGGTCTCGCTGTCATAGGTCGCGGCCCATGCGGCATAGGCCTCTTCAAGCGCTTCCGGCGTGTCGGCCGTATAGACGGAATCCAGCGCCGCATTGGCTTTGTCGACGATCATGGGACCTCCTCAACGGGAATGCTCGGGGATCGTAGCGCTGCCTTGGCCGAAAGACTATTCCTCGTGCTGGCGGCGCAGCCGCCGTTCCAGCGCCCTGAGCGCCAGCGACAGGCCGACGGTCAGGATGAGATAGATGTAGGCTGTTATCGAATAGGTCTCGAAGAAACGGAACGAGCCGGCGGCGTAGACCTTGCCCATCTGCGTGATGTCGGCAACGCCGAGCACCGAGACCAGCGAGGAATCCTTGACCAACGCGACGAAATCATTGCCGAGCGGCGGCAGGATGGTGCGGATCGCCTGTGGAAACACGATCAGCCGGAAACGCTGCGCGCGGGTCAGCCCGAGCGCCTTCGCCGCTTCGATCTGGCCCTTCTCCACCGCCTGGATGCCGGCCCGGAACACCTCCGAGATGAAAGCCGAATAGCCGATGGTCAGCGCCATGATGGCGCGCCACAACAGCGACACGTCGCGCACCAAAAGCTCGCCGAACAGGCCGGCGCTTTGCAGCGGCGCGGTCAGCGCGTTCCAGGCCGCGACGAAGGCCGGCGCGCCGGCAAAGGCGATCCAGAACAACAGTACCAGGATCGGCACGCCGCGGATGATCTCGACATAGAAGCGCGCGATCTGGCGCAGCCAGCGCGAACCCGACATTCCCATCAGCGCAACGCCGAGACCGATGGCCGAAGCCAGCACGAAGGCGACCACGGTGACGAAGATGGTGACGCCGATGCCCTTGGCGACCGTGGCGAACACCTGGGCATAGAGATTGCTGGTGGCGACGAAGACGGCCACCGCGATCGCGATGGTTACGGCTACGACAAGCCACCAGGGGAAGTCGGCTTTGGAGGAAGAGGCGGGAGGCATCAAAAGGATTGCGCCAAGGCACCCCCCTCTGGCCTGCCGGCCATCTCCCCCTCAAGAGGGGAGATTGGCAGCTTCGTCGACGGCACTCTTTTTACAACTTTGGTGATTGGCGAAAGCGGAAAAAACAGCCAATCTCCCCCCTTGAGGGGGAGATGCCCGGCAAGGCAGAGGGGGGCGTTCAAGCGCGAAGTCAGTGCGAAATCACTGCCCCATCTTGTAATCAAGAAACCACTTCTTGTTCAGCGCATCGAACGTCCCGTCCGCCTTCAACGCCGCAATCGCCGCATTGACCGGCTTCACCAAGTCGGAACCCTTCGGGAAGATGAAGCCGAAATCCTCGGTGCCGAGCGGTCCGCCGATCAGTTTCAATTTGCCCTCGGAGGCGTCGACATAGCCCTTGCCCGCTGTGCCGTCGGTCAGCACGACATCGACGTCACCGGACTTCAGCGCCTGCACCGTCGCGCCGAAGGTTTCGAACAGCTTGATGCGCGGGTTCTGCTCATTGCCGTCGAGCACGCTGTAGACGGCGGTGTAGAAGGGCGTGGTACCCGCCTGCGCGCCGATCAGCCCGTCCTTGAAGGCGCCGAAGGTCTTGGCGTCGGTGAAGCGGCTCTCATCGCCGCGCACCAGCATGAACTGTTCCGAGCGCATATAGGGGTCGGAGAAATCGACCTTCTCCTTGCGGTCGTCCTTGATGGTGATGCCGGTCATGCCGATGTTGTACTGGTTGTCGGAAACCGCCTGGATCATCGCGTCCCAGGAGGTGTTCTGGTACTCGACCGTGAAATTCAGCCGCTTGGCGATCTCGTTCATTGCGTCATATTCCCAGCCGATCTGCTTGCCGGTCTTGGCATCGATGAACTGCAGCGGCGGGTAGGCGTTTTCGGTGACCACCACCACCTTCTTGCCGCCGAGGTCGGGCAGCACCTGCGCAAAGGCGGCAACGGGTACCAGGACGAGGGCAAGCAGGCCTGCCAGCAGCAGTTTCGATTTGGTCATGACACACTCCCCGGAAATTGACGGACCCGGGCACGGCCGGGCTTGTAGGAAAATCCGGCGCCGACTTTAGCTTTCCGCAAGCGTCATGCAAGACGGTCCGCTGCGTCAGCGCGCGCGAAAAGGGATTCCGATGCCTTCATTTCCGGGATTCAGGAATGAACGGTGTCGCGGCAGCGATCAGCTCCGCTTCACGATGCCGGCATCCGCCTTGCGCAAGCCGGAGACGAACCGCGTCAGCGTGCGGTGCAGGGATTTCAACTCGTCGGCATCCAGCGGCAGGTTGCAAAGCATCGCCGCCGGCACGCTTTTGGCCTGCTCACGCAACGCTTGTCCCTTCGCTGTCGGCTCGACCAGAACCCGGCGCTCGTCGGCCAGGTCGCGCCGCCGTGTGACCAGGCCACCGGCCTCCAGCCGCTTGAGCAGCGGCGTCAGCGTCGCCGAATCCAGCCCGAGCGCTTCGCCAAGCTCGCCGACCGTGCTTGGAGCCCGTTCCCAGAGCGCCAACATGGCCAGATATTGCGGATAGGTCAGGCCGAGCGGATCGAGCAGCGGGCGGTAGAGCTTCGTCATCAGCCCGCTTGCCGAATAGAGCGCGAAGCAGAGCTGTTGGTCGAGCCGCGGAACGTGAAACGTCCCGGTGGCCTCCGCCGGGACGTCCCTGGTGCTCTTTGTCGTCTTTTCCGTCATGCCGCCTTTACCGAAAGCGCTACGTCGACATTGCCCCTGATGGCGTTGGAATAGGGGCAGATCTTGTGCGCCTCCGATACAAGCGCTTCCGCCGCCGCCTGATCAAGGCCTTTCGTTTCCGCCGCGAGCGCGACGCCGAGCTTAAAGCCTTCGCCATCGGGAAGCAGGCTGACGGTGGAGGTTACCCCGGCATCCGTCAGCGACAGCTTCTGTTTGCGCGCGACAAAGCGGATGGCGCTTTCGAAGCAGGCGGCATAGCCGATAGCGAACAGTTGCTCGGGATTGGTGGCGCCCCCCGGCCCGCCGAGTTCCTTGGGCATTGCCAGATCGACCTTGAGCAGACCGTCGCTGGTCTCGCCATGGCCGGCGCGGCCGCCGGTGACGTGAGCCTGTGTGGTGTAGAGTGCCATATCAAATCTCCAATTACTTTGTGCGCGATTATTTAGTGCACAAGGTAATGCGCCGTCAACAGCCGGATCCTGTGTCTGGCGCTGAAAGCGTTCACAGTCTGGTGAAACGAAAAAAGGCGGCCGAAGCCGCCTTTTTGAATGGGATTTCCGAAAACCTTATTCGGCAGGGGTCGCTTCTGCGGCGGCCTTGGCTGCTGCTTCGGCCTCGGCGGCGGCCTTCTTCTCGGCGGCGTCCTGGGCGGCCTTCTCGACGGCCAGGGCCTCGGCTGCTGCCACCTTCTCGGCTTCGATGCGGGCCTTCTCGGCGTTCAGCGCATCGCGCTCCTCATCGTTCAGCTTGCGGGCGCGCACGCCGGTGTTTTCCGAAATACGGGCCGATTTGCCGCGACGATCGCGCAGGTAGTAGAGCTTGGCGCGACGCACCTTGCCGCGGCGAACGATCTCGACGCCTTCAACCATCGGCGAGTAGACCGGGAACACGCGCTCGACGCCTTCGCCGTAGGAAATCTTGCGAACCGTGAAGTTCTCCTGGAAGCCGGCGCCGGCGCGGGCGATGACGACGCCCTCATAGGCCTGAACGCGGGTGCGGGTGCCTTCGGTCACGCGGACCTGGACGCGCACGGTGTCGCCGGGCTGGAATTCGGGAAGCTTGCGCTTGGCTTCGATCTTGGCGGCCTGTTCGGCCTCGAGCTGACGGAGAATATCCATCTCAAAAGTCCACTTCTTGTTCTTCCGACAGTCAGAGCGTCCGACACTCGCCTTGCAGTTCCATTGACCGCTTGGCTATGCCTTTTGTCTCCAAGACATTTGTCTTTGAAACATCCGGCAGGGGCGTCTACACCGTCATTGTTGACGGGTCCGGCAGATTCTTTCTGGCCGGTACGGGCGGGCACATACAGCTATTTCGCCGCTTTGTCACGCCTTGGGCGCGCATTTTCTGCTCGCATGGCACCATCGTAATCCTGCCGTGCCGGGTTGCGCCGGTCGTTCAGGCTTTCTAAAGCCTGAAATAACACAGTTTTGAGCGGCCGCAATTCATGTCTGTCTTCGATGCCATCCTGCTGTTTCTAGCGGGCTTTCTGTCAGGCGCCGCCAATGCGGTCGCCGGTGGCGGCACCTTCATCACCTTCGGCGCCATGACGTTGGTCGGCCTGCCGCCGATCGTTGCCAACGCCACCTCCTCGGTGACGCAATTTCCAGGCTACATCACCTCGACCCTCGCCTACTCGGCCGATATCAGGCACTTCTGGCGCGGCGCGCTGCTGCTGTGCCTGATCTCGGCCGTGGGTGCACTGGCCGGCGCGCTGATCCTTTTGGCGCTCGACAATCTCTCGTTTCGCGCTCTGGTGCCGTGGCTGCTGCTAGCCGCGACGGCCCTGTTCGCCGCCGGCCCCTGGCTGAAACCAGTGCCAAAGCCCGGCCATGAAGCGGCGGTGGGCTCGCTGGCCGGCTCGCTCGCACAATTTCTCACCGCCATCTATGGCGGCTTCTTCGGCGCCGGCATGGGCGTGATGATGCTGGCGACGCTCGGCCTCACCCAGGCCGGCGACTATCACCGGCTGAACGCGTTGAAGAACATGCTGGCCATGGTCATCGCCGCTGTCGCGATCGTCGTCTTCGTCTCGGGCGGCGTCGTCGCCTGGCCGCAGGCGATCATCATGATCCCGGGCGGCGCGCTCGGCGGCTATGCCGGCGTCTGGATCGCCAAGCGGGTGCCGCAAAACGCGGTGCGCGGCTTCGTCGTCGCCGTCGGCCTGTTTTTGGCCTTCTATTATTTTGCCAAGGGCTGAGCAGCGGCAAGCAGGTCCGGACGCCTCTCGGCTGTCAGTCTTTCTGACTCCGCCCGCCGCCAGGCGGCGATCTTCTTGTGATTGCCGGAAATCAGGACCTCGGGAATGTCACGGCCTTCGAACTCCTGCGGCCGCGTATAGTGCGGATGTTCGAGCAGGCCGTTTTCAAAACTCTCTTCCTCGCCCGACATCGCGTTGCCCATGACCCCGGGCAGCAGCCGCACCACCGCGTCGAGCAGCACAAGGGCGGCCGGCTCACCACCCGAGAGAATGAAATCGCCGATCGAGACTTCCTCCAATCCCCGCGCGTCGATCACCCGCTGGTCGACGCCTTCGAAGCGGCCGCACAGGATGACGGCGCCCGGCCCAGCGGCCAGCTCGCGCACACGCGCCTGGGTCAGCGGCTTGCCGCGCGGGCTCATCAGCAGCCGGGGCCGCGCATCGCCTTCCGGCGAAGCATGGTCGATGGCTTTCGCCAGCACGTCGGCGCGCATCACCATGCCGGCGCCGCCGCCGGCGGGCGTGTCGTCGACGGTGCGATGGCGGTCGGTGGCGAAGTCACGGATCTGGATCGTCTCCAGCGACCACGTCCCGGCCTCGAGCGCCCGGCCAGCCAACGACAGGCCGAGCGCGCCGGGAAACATCTCGGGGTAAAGCGTCAGCACCGAAGCGGAAAAACTCACCGGTTGCCCCCGGCATCGCTCGGTCCGCGCGGCCTGCCCTTCGGATCGAAGTCTTCCTCACGCGGACCACCGCCATCCTCGTCATCGACCAGCCCGGCTGCCGCCGGATCGACACGAACGAAACCTTCGGCGATCGACACTTGCGGTACGGCAGCCTGTGTGAACGGGATCAGCACGCCCTTGCGCCCGCCCAGCGTCACGTCGAGAATGTCGCCGCCGCCGAAATTGTGCACCGCGACCACCTTGCCAAGCACGGCACCCGTGTCGTCGCGGACTTCGAGGCCGACGAGGTCGGCATGGTAGAATTCGTCTTCCTCGCCATCGTCCGGCAGCATCGAACGGTCGACGAACAGCTCCGTGCCGGCCAGCGCCTCGGCCGCATTGCGGTCGGCAATGCCCTTGAAACGGACCACGACGACGGTGTTGGCGGGCCTGATGTCGACGATCTGGAAGGCGCGCCCGTCCCTGGCGTAGAGCGGCCCGTAATCGGCCAGCGCCAGCGGCTCGCCGGTGAAGGTCTTCACCCGCAATTCGCCCTTGATGCCATGGGCGGCGCCGATCACGGCCATCTGGACAGGGTTCTGGGGCTTGCTCATGGCGAAATATCCTTTGGCCTGCTCTAGCCCCACGCGGCTGTCATTTCAATGACGGGCTATTCACCGCTTCCTAACCCGAATATCGGAAAATGCCGCCATGCAGGAATTCCTCATCCCGGCCAAACCCGATCTCCAGGCGGCGCGCGAAAGCTGGCTGAAGATGCTGGCGCGAGAACGTCGGCTGTCGCCCGAGACGGTGGAAGCCTATGAGCGCGACACGCGTCAGTTCCTGCATTTCCTCACCGGCCATTGCGGCGGCTCGCCCGGCATTTCGGACATCGCCGATCTGCGCCCGGCGGATTTGCGCGGCTTCCTTGCGGCGCGGCGCAATGCCGGTGCCGGCGCCCGCACGCTGGGCCGGGGTCTCGCCGGCATCCGCTCGCTGCTGCGTTTCCTCGAGCGGCGCGGCCTCGCCAATGCGGCCGGTGCGGCGGCACTGCGCGCGCCGCGCCAGCCCAAATCGCTGCCCAAGCCGCTGACGGCGAGCGATGCCAAGCATATCGTTTCCATCGAAGGCCAACTGGCGGAGGAACCCTGGATCGCAGCCCGCAACGCCGCCGTGCTGACGCTGCTCTACGGCTCTGGCCTGCGCATTTCCGAGGCGCTCGGCCTGACCGGCGCCGATCTGGCGTCGGCGGCCGACACGGTGCTGCGCGTTGCCGGCAAGGGCGGCAAGACGCGCCTGGTGCCGGTGCTGCCGGTGGCGCTCAGGGCAATCGCCGAATATCGCCGGCTCTGCCCCTACCATCTCGACCCCAAGGGCCTGCTGTTCCGCGGCGCCCGCGGCGGCCCGCTCAACCCAGCCATCGTCCAGCGCGACATGGCCAAGCTGCGCTCGGCGCTCAACCTGCCCGATACCGCGACGCCGCATGCGCTGCGCCATTCCTTCGCCACGCATCTGCTCGGCCGCGGCGGTGATTTGCGCACCATCCAGGAACTGCTCGGCCACGCCAGCCTGTCGACGACGCAAATCTACACCGGCGTCGACACCGCGAGGCTGCTCGAGATTTATGAGCAGGCGCATCCCAGGGCGTGAACGCCAGTAACGTTCACCATTTGGCCGAAAGCCTCCCCAACGTCGTCGTCCCTGGGCGAAGCAGGAGCGAAGCTCCGTCGCGGAGACCTTGGGATGACGAAGAAATGGGCGTTTCCGCTAATCGTTGAAGCATGAGCCCCATCGACGTCAGTTGAGGGCGATAGCCAGTCCAAGACAATTTCTCAGCACAGGTTAACCGTTTTGCCGCTTTTCAGTCCTAGAAGAGGCCCATGAAATGCGTCATCGCCATCGCCGACCGTGCTGCTTCCGTGTCGCTGAAGCTGCTCGTCGCGCTCAATGTTCTGTTCTTCCTGTCGTTCCTCGCCGTGCTGCTGTTCGCGGCCGGCAAGGCGCATGCCGAAGTCCCGACCTGCACCGGTGCCGACATGCTGTCGGCCCTGCAGAAGAACGATCCGGCGACCTACCGCAAGATCGAAGCGGAAGCCGCCGCGACGCCGAACGGCAAGGGCCTGTTGTGGAAGCTGGAAAAGCCCGGCGAGAAGCCGTCCTTCCTGTTCGGCACCATGCATATGACCGACCCGCGCGTCACCACGCTGCCTCCCGAAGCGCAGAAAGCCTATGACGCCGCCGGCACCATCGTCATCGAAACCACCGACGTGCTCGACAAGCAGAAGATGATGGTAGCGATGCTAAAGGAGCCGGACCTGATGATGTTCACGGATTCGACGACGCTGGCGTCGCTGCTGTCGCCCGACGATGCGGCGGCCATGAACACCGCGCTCGACGCACGCGGCATTCCGCCGGCAACGGTTGCCAAGATGAAGCCGTGGATGCTCTCGGCCATGATGGCACTGCCGGCCTGCGAGCTGGCCCGTCAGTCAGGCGGCGCCCCGGTGCTCGATGTCAGGCTGGCGGAAGGCGCGAAGGCTTCCGGCAAGCCGGTGGAAGGATTGGAGACGGCTGAAGGCCAACTGCGCGCCATGGCCTCGCTGCCGCTGGCGTTTCACATGAAGGGCCTCGTCGACACGCTGAAGCTCGGCGACAAGGTCAACGACATCAACGAAACCATGATCGTGCTCTACCAGCGTGGCGACACCGGCATGTTCTGGCCGCTGTTTCGTGCCGCGATGCCGGACCAACAGGACGACCCCGCGGGCTATGCGGCGTTCGAGGAAACCATGATCACCAGCCGCAACAAGGTGATGGTCGAGCATGCCGAACCGATCCTTGCCAAAGGCAACGTCTTCATGGCGGTCGGCGCCCTCCACCTCCCCGGCCCCGAAGGCCTGGTCGAGGATTTCCGCAAGGCCGGTTACACCGTCACGCCTGTCGGACTTTAGTGACTTCAGCTTACTTCGCCAGGATCTGGGCCAGCATCGCCGGAACGACGATCCGGTGAAACGGCATGATGATCGCGAGATAGGCGCGCCCGAGCCAATTGTGCGTCTTGACGATCGTCGTCGCGGCCACCTCTTGCCGGCCGCTGCCAAGATCCCTGACTTCGACCAGGACACGGAAATCGAGATGCCGGTCGTCGAGGCCAAGCACAACCTTGCCGGGAAACTGGCTGGAAATATCCCGATCCGGCCCGACGGCAACACCGCAGTTTCCAGGCCCGTCTTCAGCCGGAACGGCCTGACGGCAAGATTGCGCAGCGCCATGAGCCTGCCGACCCAGGGCGGCGTTCGCCCCAGAGCGCGTTCGGCCGCGCCGAGTGCGGTTAAGGAAAGGCCTTCAGTGACCAGCACATAGCGGTCTGCGAACTGGGCTCTGGCAAGAGCATCGCAGTGATTCGGGACAAGCTGAGCTGACGAATTCGTCACGGCAAAACCCTCTGATTCGACCTTAACAGACGCAAACTTGGCGCGCTGCGTGGCGAAACGACGCCACTCCGGCTGCGGAAGGGCAGGATTGTCCTTGTTTTTGGCGTTTTCCAACCCTAGCGTGAAACCAGTTCAATGATTGCGCGTTGTATGGTGTTGATTGATATTTTTCATCCACGGAGGACACTTTTATGGCGAACACACCGAATCCAAACGACCCGTTCAATTCGTCCACCAACGCACCAAGGCCAAGTGGCGGCGGCGGTGGTAGCGGTTGGCTGATTGCACTGGTCGTCGTTATTCTGGCGGTTGTCGCGTATTATGTTTTCGGAAGAAGTGGTGAGCACCCGGCACCCGCCGAGCCGCCGGCGGCCAGCACACCGGCCCCAGCGCCTGCACCGGCGGAACCGATGAAGCCGGCTGAACCTGCGCCCGCGCCTGCTCCGGCACCTGCAGAACCGGCGCCGGCACCCGCGCCCGCACCGGCTCCTGCGCCGGCACCAGCCCCTGCGCCGGCACCTGCACCGGCCCAGTGATTGGCTCGATATCGGTTACGAACGGCCCGCTGAAAAGCGGGCCGTTTTGTTTTGTAGGGGCCGCCAGAAAGGCCTTTCCAGAAACTCGCTCCGGTGAGTCAGCTGGTGTGGTTTTCGAGAACCGGAGCGCAGCGGACATTGGGTCCGTGAGCAGCGCATGACCCCGAAGATCAGTCCGATTTTTTCGGAGAGGATCATGCGCCAATCAAAAAGGGTCACAGCATCCTTTGAGCGTCCAGGAGGGACGCGCGGCGCTGTGAAAGCGGAGAAAACCTCGCCAGATGGCCGCCGGAGTAGAGTTTATGAAAGGGCCTTAGATGTGGATCGGCTTGAAGAACGTCGCCAGCGCCGCCTCCTTGATCGCCTCCGACATCGTCGGATGCGCATGGCAGGTGCGGGCGAGATCCTCCGACGAACCGCCGAACTCCATCAGCACCGCCGCCTCGTGGATCATCTCGCCGGCGCCGAAGCCGACGATATGCATGCCGAGCACGCGGTCGCTTTGCCTGTCGGCGAGGATCTTCACAAAACCGTCCGTGTGCAGCATGGCGCGCGCCCGGCCATTGGCGCTGAACGGGAACTTTCCGATCTTGTAGTCGATGCCGGCCTTCTTCAATTCTTCCTCGGTCTTGCCGACCGAGGCGATTTCCGGGCTGGTGTAGACGACGCTCGGAATGACGTCATAGTTCACGTGGCCGGCCTGGCCGGCAATGGTTTCCGCTACCGCCACGCCCTCATCCTCGGCCTTGTGCGCCAGCATCGGCCCGGCGATGACATCGCCGATGGCATAGATGCCCGGGATATTGGTCTTGAGATGGCCATCGGTCTTGACCCGGCCGCGCTCGTCGACCTCGACGCCGGCTTCCCCGAGCCCGAGGCTGTCGGCATAGGCGCGGCGGCCGGTGGCGATCAGCACGGCATCGGCCTCGATGGTCTCGGCGGCGCCGCCCTTGACCGGCTCGAAGGTGACGGTCGCACCCTTCTTGGCCTTGGCGACGCCGGTGACCTTGGCGCCGAGCTTGAACTCGAAGCCCTGTTTGCCCAGCAACCGCTGGAATTGCTTGGAGACCTCGCCGTCCATGCCGCCCAGGATGGTGTCGAGGAATTCGACCACGGTGACCTTGGCGCCGAGCCGCGCCCACACCGAGCCGAGCTCGAGCCCGATGACACCGCCGCCGACCACCACCAGATGGCCGGGAACCTTATCCAGCGACAGCGCGCCGGTCGACGACACGATCACCTTCTCGTCGATGTCGACCTTGACGCCGGGAATGCCGGCGACATCCGAGCCGGTGGCGATGACGATGTTCTTGGTCTCGATCTCCTCGACCTTGCCGTCCTCGGAGGTGACCGACACCTTGCCGGCGGCGAGCACCTTGCCGGTGCCGCGGAAACTGTCGATCTTGTTCTTCTTGAACAGGAAGGCGACGCCGTTGACGTTCGACGACACCGTCGCATCCTTGTGCGCCATCATCTTCTTCAGGTTCAATTTCGGCGCCGATATCTCGACGCCGAGCGTGTCGAAGGAGTGGCCGGCCTCGGCGAACATCTCGGAGGCATGGAGCAGCGCCTTGGACGGGATGCAGCCGATGTTCAGGCAGGTGCCGCCGAAGGTCGCGTTCTTCTCGACCACCGCAACCCTGAGCCCGAGCTGCGCCGCCTTGATGGCGCAGACATAGCCGCCGGGTCCCGATCCGATGATAACGACGTCATAAGCCATGATACTGTCCTTCTGTTTTGAGCATGATGCCGAAAAGTGTGACGCGGTTTTCGGATAACATCATGCTCGATCTGCTTGAGAGCGCTCAGCGGCCGCCGCTTACATTCAGGATCGCGCCCGTCGTATAGGACGCGGCGTCGGAGAGAAGATAGAGAACCGCGCCCGCGACTTCATCCACTGTACCGGCTCTTTTCATCGGCAGCAGATCGCGGAACCGCTCCACCCGGTCCGGCTGCCCGCCGGAGGCGTGGATGTCCGTGTCGATGATGCCCGGCCGCACCGCATTGACGCGGATGCCTTCTAGCGCCACCTCACGGGCGAGCCCGACGGTGAAGGTGTCGATGGCGCCCTTGGAGGCGGCATAATCGACATATTCGCCCGGCGAGCCCAATGTCGCCGCGGCCGACGAGATGTTGACGATGGATCCGCCCGACCCGCCATGACGGGTCGACATGCGCTTCACCGCCTCGCGGGCGCAGAGGAACGAGCCGACGACATTGATGCGCATCATGCGCTCCAGCCGCGAAACATCCATCTCGTCGACGCGCGCCTTGACGTCGACGATGCCGGCATTGTTGACGAAGGCATCGAGCCGTCCATAGGCGCGGTCGACGGCCTCGAACATGGCCACGATATCGGACTCCTTGCCGACATCGCCCTTGACCGCGAAAGCCTCGCCGCCGGCGGCCTCGATCTCGGCGACCAGCGCCTTGGCGGCCTCCTGGTTCGAAGCGTAGTTGACCGCGACCCGGTAGCCGGCCTTCGATCCGAGCCGGCAGATCGCGGCGCCGATGCCGCGGCTGCCGCCGGTGACCAGCAGCACCTTTTGCGTCCCGCTCATTCCTGGCATCCCTTCAAGGCAAACACATCCCACGGCACTTTCGAAAATCCGCTGCCGCCATAGGCGCTGGATTGGCGCAACGCCGGCCCGAGGTCCGGCAGGATCAGCGTCTTCGGCGCTTCGACGCCTTCAGCCGGCAGCAGTCCGATGTTGCCCTTTTCATCCGCCGTGTAGATGACGCCGTGCCAGGGCGTGCAGGCGGCAAGCTCCTCGCCGGTGACGTCGCCCTCGGGGCATTTGTGCATCAGCGCGCCGTTCGGCCGCGATACGCCTTCATTCCACATGACGATGCCGTTGAGCACCACATCATTGTCGAGAATCATGCGGAAGGTGTTGGTGACGGTCGCCGAGGTGCCGGTCGGCGTGAAGTCGATCTCGCTGCCGCTCTGTGTATCGCCATAGACAGCGAGCTCGATCGGACAGGCGGCGTGAGCGCCGGCAGCGGCCAGCACCATGCCGGCCGCGATCGATGCGATCGAAAGCACCTTGGAAAGGCTAAGGGAACGGGTCGTCATTCTGCCGCGCAGATCCCTTCCTCCGGCACACATTCCAACAGCCGGATCAGCACCAGACCTCAGAGATCAAGCACCAGCCGTTCCGGATCCTCCAGGCTTTCCTTGACGCGGACCAGGAAGGTCACCGCTTCCTTGCCGTCGACGATGCGGTGATCGTAGCTGAGCGCCAGGTACATCATCGGCCGGATCACGATCTGGCCGCCCACCACGACCGGCCGGTCCTGGATCTTGTGCATGCCCAGAATGCCCGACTGCGGCGCGTTTAGGATCGGCGTCGACATCAGCGACCCGTAGACGCCACCGTTGGAAATCGTAAACGTGCCGCCCTGCATGTCGGCGACCGACAGCTTGCCGTCGCGCGCGGCGATGCCCAGCCGGCCGATGTCCTTCTCGATCTCGGCGATCGACATCTGGTCGGCATCGCGCACCACCGGCACGACGAGGCCCTTTTCAGTGCCGACGGCGACGCCGATATGGGCATAGTTCTTGAAGATGATATCGGTGCCGTCGATCTCGGCATTGACCGAGGGGATTTCCTTCAACGCGTGCGTGACGGCCTTGGTGAAGAAGCCCATGAAGCCGAGCTTCACGCCGTGCTTCTTCTCGAACACATCCTTGTATTTGGTGCGCAGGGCCATCACCGCTGACATGTCGACCTCGTTGAAGGTGGTCAGCATGGCTGCGGTCGACTGCGCTTCCTTGAGGCGGCGCGCGATGGTCTGGCGCAATTTGGTCATGCGCACGCGCTCCTCGCGCGATGCATCGTCGCCCGAGGACGGCGCCCGCACGGCAACCGGTGCCGGTGCTGCTTTCGGCGTCTCGGCCGGCTGCGACGGCGCGCCCTTGGAGATGGCGTCGAGCACGTCACCTTTCAGCACCTGGCCGCGCTTTCCCGAACCGGAGATCTGGTCGACCGAGAGATTGCTTTCGGCGATCAGTTTCGCCGCGGCCGGTGCCGGTGGCATGGTGCGCGGCTCGACCGGGCCGGCATCGCCGGCGATCTTGGCGGTCTCGGCCGCGGCCTGCTTGCCGGTCGATGCCGCATCCGGCGACGAGGCCTGCGACACCGCTTGCGGCTTCGTGGCGGGAGCCGCGCCGCCTGCCGAAATCGACCCCAGCAGCGCGCCGACACCGACCGTCTCGCCTTCCTTGACGGTGATCTCACCCAGCGTGCCGGCGGCGGCGGCAGGCACCTCCACCGTCACCTTGTCGGTCTCGAGCTCGACCAGCGGTTCATCGGCGGCGATTGTATCGCCAACCTTCTTGAACCATTTGCCGACGGTCGCTTCAGTGACGGATTCGCCGAGAGTGGGAACGCGGATTTCGGTAGCCATTGTGCCTGTCCGTTTTCTTTCGGTTCTGTTGTTCGCCCAGATCTTCTCTATTCACCAAGCGCGTCTTCGAGCAAGGCGGCGAGCTGGGCGAGATGCTTCGACATCAGTCCGGTCGCCGGCGAGGCGGCGGCCGGACGGCCGGTGTAGCGCACCCGCTGATGCTTGGCGTCGATATGCGCCAGCACCCATTCCAGATACGGGTCGATGAACGACCAGGCGCCCATGTTCTTGGGCTCCTCCTGGCACCACACCATCTCGGCATTGCGGAACCGCGACAGTTCGGTGATCAGTGCCTTGGCCGGGAACGGATAAAGCTGCTCGACGCGCAGCAGATAGATGTCGTTGATGCCGCGCTTTTCGCGCTCCTCATAGAGGTCGTAATAGACCTTGCCCGAACACAGCACGACGCGGCGGATCTTGGAATCCTTGACCAGCTTGATCGCTTGTCCGGAAAGCAGCTGCGCATCGTCCCACAGCAACCGGTGGAACGAGCTTTCGCCCGAAATTTCCGGCAGCGTCGACACCGCCCGCTTGTGGCGCAGCAGCGACTTCGGCGTCATCAGAATCAGCGGCTTGCGGAAGTCGCGCTTCAGCTGCCGGCGCAATATGTGGAAGTAGTTGGCCGGCGTGGTGCAGTTGGCGACTTGCATGTTGTCTTCGGCGCAAAGCTGCAGGAAGCGTTCGAGCCGGGCCGAGGAATGTTCCGGACCCTGGCCTTCATAGCCATGCGGCAACAGGCAGACGAGGCCCGACATTCTGAGCCACTTGCGTTCGCCTGACGAGATGAACTGGTCGAACACCACCTGGGCGCCGTTGGCGAAGTCGCCGAACTGCGCTTCCCACAAGGTCAGCGCCTTGGGCTCGGCCAGGCTATAGCCGTATTCGAAGCCCAGAACCGCCTCTTCCGACAGCATCGAGTTGATGACTTCATAGCCGGCCTGAGCCGCCGACAGATTGTTGAGCGGGATGTAGCGGGTCTCGTCGCGCTGGTCGTAGAGCACGGAATGGCGCTGCGAGAAGGTGCCGCGTTCGGAATCCTGCCCCGACAGGCGGATCGGATTGCCGTCGAGCAGGATGGCGCCGAAGGCCAGCGCCTCGGCCGTCGACCAGTCGATGCCTTCGCCGGACTCGATCGCCTGGCGGCGGTTTTCGAGGAAACGGATGATCGTCTTGTGCGCCTCGAAATCCTTCGGCACCTCGGTCAGCTTCTTGCCGATTTCCTTCAGCGTCTTGACCGGCACGGCGGTCTTGCCGCGCCTTTGTTCGTCCTGGTTGTCGGCGGTGCGCAGGCCCGACCAGGCGCCGTCGAGCCAGTCAGCCTTGTTGGGCTTGTAGTGCTGGCCGACTTCCCATTCGGATTCCAGATGCGCCCGCCAGTCGGCTTTCAACTGGTCGAGCTCGGCCTGGGTGAGGTGACCCTCGGCGATCAGCCGGTCGCCATAGATCTGCACCGTCGTCTTGTGGTTGCGGATGTTGCGGTACATGATCGGCTGGGTGAAGGCCGGTTCGTCGCCCTCATTGTGGCCGAAGCGGCGATAGCAGAACATATCGACCACAACAGGCTTGAAGAACTTCATGCGAAACTCGATCGCCACCTTGGTGGCGTGCACCACGGCTTCCGGGTCGTCGCCATTGACGTGGAAGATCGGTGCTTCGATCATCTTGGCGACGTCGGACGGATAGGGCGAGGAGCGCGAAAAGCGCGGGTTGGTGGTGAAACCAATCTGGTTGTTGATGATGAAATGCAGCGTGCCAGCGACGCGGTGGCCGCGCAGGCCGGACAGGCCGAGGATCTCGGCGATCACGCCCTGACCGGCGAAGGCGGCATCGCCATGCAGCAAGAGCGGCAGCACCTTGGCGCGCTCTTCCAGCGGCACGATTTCCTCGCGGCTGCGGCCGAACAGATAATCCTGCTTGGCGCGCGCCTTGCCCATCACCACCGGATCGACGATCTCCAGATGCGAGGGATTGGCGGTCAGGGACAGATGCACCTTGTTGCCGTCGAACTCGCGGTCCGACGAGGCGCCGAGATGGTACTTGACGTCGCCCGAGCCTTCGACCTCATCGGGTGCCGCAGAGCCGCCCTTGAACTCGTGGAAGATGGCGCGGTGCGGCTTGGCCATCACCTGGGAGAGCACGTTCAGCCGGCCGCGATGCGCCATGCCGAGCACGATTTCCTTCATGCCGAGTTGGCCGCCGCGCTTGACGATCTGCTCCAGCGCCGGGATCAGCGCCTCACTGCCATCGAGGCCGAAGCGCTTGGTGCCCTTGTACTTGACGTCGATGAACTGCTCGAAGCCTTCAGCCTCGACCAGCTTCTGCAGGATCGCCTTCTTGCCGGCGGCGGTGAAGGTGATCTCCTTGTCGGCACCCTCGATGCGCGCCTGGATCCAGGCCTTTTCCTCAGGGTCGGAAATATGCATGAACTCGACGCCGAGCGTGGAGCAATAGGTGCGGGTCAGGATTTCCAGCATCTGCCGGATGCTGCCGAATTCAAGCCCCAGCACATTGTCGAGGAAGATCGGCCGGTCGTAATCGGCTTCGGTGAAGCCGTAGTTTTCCGGCGACAGCTCGTTGTAGTCCTCGAGCGGCTTGGCGATGCCGAGCGGATCGAGATTGGCGTGCAGATGGCCGCGCATGCGGTAGGCGCGGATCATCATGATGGCGCGCACCGAATCGCGCGTCGCCTGGTGCACGTCGGCGTCGGACAGGACGACGCCATTGGTGACCGCCTTGTCCTTGACCTTCTTTTCGATCGTCTTCTCGACGATGCCCCAATTGCCGTCGAGCGCCGACACCAATTCGCCATTGGCCTGCAGCGGCCAGGAGGGCTTGGCCCAGGAGGCGCCCTTGGCGTTCCTGCGCACATCGCCGGAATCGTCCTTCAGCCCGGCGAAGAACTCCTGCCATTCGGGATTGACCGAGGCTGGATCGTCCTCATAGGCGGCATAAAGCGCGTCGATGTAATCGGCATTGCCGCCATAGAGGAAAGAGGTGAGAGAAAATTGGTCGTTGGCCTGATCTTGTCTTGCCATTTTTGTCCGCGGAGCCCGGCTCCGTCTCCTGTTTTTGGAGGGGAGTAGGGAAATAAGGGAATAGGGGAGTAGGGCTTTTTGCCGCTGCTATTTTCCCTACTGCCCTACTCCCTTACTCCCCTATTCCCTTACCCTTTGATCGCTTCGACCAAGGTCGTGCCCAGCCTTGCCGGCGACGGCGAAACTTTTATCCCGGCCGATTCCATTGCCGCGATCTTGTCTTCGGCGCCGCCCTTGCCGCCGGAGATGACCGCGCCGGCGTGGCCCATGGTGCGGCCGGCCGGCGCCGTGCGCCCGGCGATGAAGCCGGCCATCGGCTTCTTGCGGCCCCGCTTGGCTTCGTCCTTGAGGAACTGCGCGGCGTCTTCCTCGGCCGAACCGCCGATCTCGCCGATCATGATGATCGACTTGGTCTCCTCGTCGGCGAGGAACATCTCGAGCACGTCGATGAACTCGGTGCCTTTGACGGGGTCGCCGCCGATACCGACGGCGGTGGTCTGGCCGAGGCCGACATTGGTGGTCTGGAACACGGCCTCATAGGTAAGCGTTCCCGACCGCGAAACAACGCCGACCGAGCCCTTGCGGAAGATGTTTCCGGGCATGATGCCGATCTTGCATTCGTTGGGCGTCAGCACGCCCGGGCAGTTCGGGCCGATCAGCCGCGAGGTCGAACGGTCGAGCTTGGCCTTGACCCTGATCATGTCCATCACCGGTATGCCTTCGGTGATGCAGATGATCAGCGGGATCTCGGCCTCGATCGCTTCGAGGATGGCCTCGGCGGCACCCGCCGGCGGCACATAGACGACCGACGCGTTGGCACCGCTCTTTTCCTTGCCCTCGGCGACGGTGGCGAAGATCGGCAGGCTTTCGCCCTTCGCGCCGGTCCACGTCTCGCCACCCTTCTTGGGATGGATGCCGCCGACCATTTTCGTGCCGTGATAAGCCAGCGCCTGTTCGGTATGGAACGTGCCGGTCTTGCCGGTCAGGCCCTGCACCAGCACCTTGGTGTTCTTGTCGACGAGGATGGACATGGGAGCCCTTTTCTAAAAACCGTTGATCGAGGAAAACATGGTCAGAGCCGCTTCAAGTCGGCGACGGTGAGGTCGCTCTTGGCGTTGCCGGTGTTGAGCGTCGTTGCCGGCTCGAACATCAGCACCACGGGCTCAACGGTGAGCGAGCGCGGCCGGTGCTCGACGCCGCGCGGCACGACGATGAAATCGCCCTCGCCGAGTTCGACCGGGCCGTCGCGGAAATCGATGGCGATACGCCCACGCAGCACGAGGAAGGCTTCGTCCTCATTGTCATGCGCGTGCCAGTCGAAGACCTCGCCGAACTTGGCGACCTTCGCCTGGCTGTCGTTGACGTCGCCGGCGATATGCGGATCGAAGACCTTCTTGATCTTTTGATCCGCAGCCTCGACCAGGTTTATCTTATGCGGAGGCACCAGATCAGCCCTTCACCGCCGCCACGATCTTCTTGGCTGCGTCGTCGAGGTCATCGGCCGACACCACGTTGAGGCCGCTGTCGTTGATGATCTTCTTGCCGAGCTCGGCATTGGTGCCTTCCAGGCGCACCACCAGCGGCACTTCCAAGCCGACTTCCTTGACCGCGGCAATGACGCCCTCGGCAATGATGTCGCACTTCATGATGCCGCCGAAGATGTTGATCAGGATGCCCTTGACCGCCGGATCCCGGGTGATGATCTTGAACGCCGCCGTGACTTTTTCCTTGGATGCGCCGCCACCGACATCGAGGAAGTTGGCCGGTTCGGCGCCATAGAGCTTGATGATGTCCATCGTCGCCATGGCAAGCCCGGCGCCGTTGACCATGCAGCCGATATTGCCGTCGAGCGCGACATAGGCGAGGTCGTATTTCGACGCCTCGATTTCCTTCTCGTCCTCTTCGGTGGTGTCGCGCAGCTCGAGCACGTCGGGGTGACGGAACAGCGCGTTGTTGTCGAACGACACCTTCGCGTCGAGCACACGCAGCCGGCCGTTCTTCATGACGATCAGCGGATTGACCTCGAGCAGGCTCATATCCTTCTCGACGAAGGCCTTGTAGAGGATCGGGAACAGCGTATCGCCGTCCTTGGCCGCATCGCCGTCGAGCTTGAGCGCGCCGTTGAGCGCCTTCAGGTCGGCTGATGTGACGCCCTTTTCCGGATCGATGGCGACGGTGATGATCTTTTCGGGCGTGTCATGGGCGACTGCCTCAATGTCCATGCCGCCCTCGGTCGAGACGACGAAGGCAATGCGGCCGACCGAACGGTCGACCAGGATCGACAGATAGAGCTCGCGTTCGATGTCGGCGCCGTCTTCGATATAGAGGCGGTTGACCTGCTTGCCGGCCGGGCCGGTCTGCTTGGTCACCAGAGTGTTGCCCAGCATCTCGTTGGCGTTGGCGACGACATCGGCCACCGATTTCGCCAGCCGCACGCCGCCCTTGGCGTCCGGGCCGAGCTCGGTGAATTTGCCCTTGCCGCGGCCGCCGGCATGGATCTGGCTCTTCACCACATAGAGCGGGCCCGGCAGCGCCTTGGCGGCGGCTTCCGCTTCGCTCGCCTTGAACACCGGCACGCCTTCGGCCACCGGCGCGCCGAAGCTCTTCAGCAGTGCCTTGCCCTGATACTCATGGATGTTCATCTGGATGGTCTCCGGATCGACTGGGGGTTCACTTACTGGAGATTCATTTGGAGGCGAGTTGCGGCGCGATCTTGACGCAGGCCTCGGTCAGGCCCTGCACCGTCGCCACGGAGGAGTCGAACATCTTCTGCTCGCTCTTGTTGAGCTCGATCTCGATGATGCGCTCGACGCCGCCGGCGCCGATCACCACGGGAACGCCGACATAGGTATTCTTGACGCCATACTGGCCGGAGAGATACGCCGCACAGGGCAGCACGCGCTTCTTGTCCTTGAGATAGGCTTCGGCCATCGAGATCGCCGAAGCGGCCGGCGCGTAATAGGCCGAGCCGGTCTTGAGCAGGCCGACGATCTCGGCGCCGCCGTCGCGGGTGCGCTGCACGATCTGGTCGAGCTTCTCCTTCGAGGTCCAGCCCATCTTGATGAGGTCGGGCAGCGGAATGCCCGATACCGTCGAGTAGCGGATCATCGGCACCATGGAATCGCCGTGGCCGCCGAGCACGAAGGCGGTGACGTCCTCGACCGAGACCTTGAATTCCTCGGCCAGGAAATAGCGGAAGCGCGCGCTGTCGAGCACGCCGGCCATGCCGACGACGTGGCTGTTGGGCAGGCCTGAGAACTTCTGCAGCGCCCACACCATGGCGTCGAGCGGGTTTGTGATGCAGATGACGAAAGCCTTCGGCGCATACTTCTTCAGCCCGGCGCCGACCTGCTCCATGACCTTGAGGTTGATGCCCAGAAGGTCGTCGCGGCTCATGCCGGGCTTGCGCGGCACGCCGGCGGTGACGATACAGACGTCGGCGCCTTCGATGCCGGCATAGTCGTTGATGCCGGTGAGCCTGGAGTCGAAGCCATCGACAGGCGACGACTGCGCGATATCGAGCCCCTTGCCCTGCGGGATACCTTCGGCAATATCGAACAGCACCACGTCGCCGAGGTCCTTGAGGCCGATCATGTGAGCGAGCGTGCCGCCGATCATGCCAGAGCCGATAAGCGCTATCTTGTTGCGTGCCATGTGAGGATGTTTTCCCTTTGTCGGTGACGACGTCTCAAATCTCTGTGACTTGATGGCGGCGTCGAAGAAGAGGCCGGAATGCTGCGGGGAACCGCGAATTTTCGCCGCACCCAATAGCCCCGGCACGGAAAAAATTCAAACGATTATTTTGGCGTCAGTATTTTCAATCGGTTAGATCATTTGGGATTTACGTAAACGTCAAAGTTTGTAAGCCGACTTGGGAGGAAATAACCGACGAAGATGGAAATCGTAAGGCTGAATGCGGGTAATGACGCCCTTGTGATGCGGGTGGCCGAGGAGGTTCGAGTTGTAGACGTTGGCATGACAGAGGGGGGGGGCAAAGGATCGCTACCGACGCATTCCCTGGAAATTCAGGCCTGCGCCTGCTGTGCCTCTGGCGCCGGCTTCCCTTTCTGCCGCTCCGCCCAATCCTCCAGCCAGTCGCGGCTTTGCATCTCGATCAGCCGCGATGCGGTGCGCTCGAACTCGAAGACCTCCACGCCGCGCTTGGCGGCATAAAGCGCTTGCGGCGGCGCTTCGGCGCTCACCACCAGCCGCACATGATGGTCGTAGAGCGTGTCGATCAGAAGGATGAAGCGTTTGGCCTCGTTGCGCTTGCCTTCGCCGAGCACCGGGACGTGGTCGATGAAAATGGTTGAGAAGCGCCCGGCGATCGCCAGGAAATCGCGCGCGCCAAGCGGCTTTTCGCAGAGATCGGCGAAGGAGAACCGCGCCGCATCGCCTGCCGCACGCGGCACGATCACCTGCCGCCCTTTGAGGGCAATCGATGTCTCGGCGGTCGGCGCGTTGCGCGTCATGGCTTGCCAGGCCTCGTCGAGTAGCTGGTCCGCCGCCGCATCGGCCGGCGTGACATAGACCGGTGTCCGGGCGAGCTTTTCCAGCCGGTAGTCCTTGTCGGCATCGAGCGCCAGCACCTGTGTGTGCCGCTCCAGTATGCCGATGAAGGGCAGGAAAAGCTGACGGTTCAGCCCGTCGCTGTAGAGGTTTTCCGGCGCCACATTCGAGGTGGCGACCAGCACCACACCGCTGGCAAACAGCGCCGAAAACAACCTGGACAGGATCATCGCGTCGGCGATGTCGGTGACCGAGAACTCGTCGAAGCACAGCACCCAGGCTTGCTCGGCAAGGGCCTTGGCCACCGGCGGGATCGGGTCGTCCTCCTTGACGTCGCCATTCTTGCGCGCCTGCCGGTGCTTCTGGATACGGTCCTGCACGTCCGCCATGAAGTCGTTGAAGTGGACGCGGCGCTTGCGCCGCACCGGCAGCAACTCGAAGAACATGTCCATCAGCATGGTCTTGCCGCGACCGACGCCGCCATGGATGTAAAGGCCTTTGACGGCCTCATGCGTCTCGCGCTTGCGGGCGAACAGCCAGCCCAGCGCGCTCGACTTATGCGCCAGCCGCTTGGCCGAGATCTCATCGGTCAGCCGGTCGAGCGCCGCAACGATCCGTTCCTGCGCCGGATCGCGGTCGATCGTACCGGTTTCCACCAGATGGTCGTAGCGCTGCCTGACGGTCGCATGGGTCTGGAGGCCGTCACGCAGATGCATCGGTCACGTCATTTGTTTATGCATGTCGCTGTCCCGAAACCGGGGTCACTTCTGCGCGACACGCATTCGGAGGACTAAAGCGGTCGTGTCTGAACGGATTCAGACGACCCGCTTTAGATCTTTGTTTTCCCAAAACCGCGGCCACTTTTGGGCGACATGCATTAGCCTACCTTGTAAGCGAAATCGGCTGGCCGTTGGAAGTCTGGCCGTCGAATTTCGAGCCGCCCGAGGAATAGAGCCGCGCCAGCGCACCGCCACTCTCGTCATAGAGCGTCAGCTGCTTGCCGGCGACGTTCCACGACTTGACGCCGTCCATCGGCGCCGGGCAATGCAGCGGCCCAGCGCGGAAGCCGGCGCCGAATTTGGTCTGCGGTGTCGCCACCTTGCAGCTCTGGCCCGCAACGCTGGCGTTCCAGACACCGGCGACGCTGGCGGCAGTCACGTCCGAAGCGCCGGCCGGCGCCGAACCATCCGAAGGCAGCGCGGCGACCTGCGTGTTCGCAGGAGCGGTCGGGAATTGAGACGGGTCGGTGGTGCCGGGCGATGCCGGCGGCGGCAGTTGGTTCGCCGTCACCTTGCCGGCGGGCGCGGCCTCCAGCGGTGCCGGCTGCTGGTCATCCATCGAGGAGAAACGCGAGGTCGAACAGCCGCTCGCAACGAGCGCCGCCAGCGATACGGCCACCAGACCGGTTTTCGAAAAAGTCATTCCAACCTCCGTCGGATCCGGCTGGGGGGAAGCCGTCCGCACAATCTCACCCCCACCAAGATGGAGAAGGTGGCGAAATTTCAACCCGATATGGTTAAAATACAGTTTGCAGCAAGAATTGTTGCAAATTTATCGCAATCGCGGCGGCTGACCGCTTGTCGCGCGTCGACTGGGGATCCGGTCAAAGCAGTGCAGCGCCGACATTCGACGGTTGGACGCTTGCGCGAGCCGCCTTAGCGCCTATGTCTGGAAAACGAAACACCTGCCGGAGCCGCAAAATTGGCCGCGAGAAAGACAGCCGCCAATCGCTATTATAGCGGCCCGCCCAGCGACCATTTCGACGGCGCATTGTTCTTCAATCCCGACGGCCAGCCACCCGGCCGTTTCGCCGACCTGCTGAAATGGCAGTTGAATGGCCAGCGCTCGAAATGGCCGGCGAGCGATGCAAGCCCCTTTCCGCAGGCAAAGCCGGCGACAAGGGTCGAGGGCGCCGCGCTGGAAGTGACGATGGTTGGCCATTCCACCTTGCTGGTCCAGACGGCCGGTCTGAACATCCTTACCGATCCGGTATGGTCGTTGCGCGCCTCGCCGCTTTCCTTCGCCGGACCAAAACGCATCAATGCGCCAGGCATCGCCTTTGCCGACCTGCCGCCGATCGACCTCGTGCTGGTCAGCCACAACCACTACGACCATCTCGACCTCGCCACGTTGAAGCGGCTGAAGGCCGGCCACGACCCGCTGGTGCTCACTCCGCTCGGCAACGACGCCATCATCGAAAGCCGCCGTGCCCGGCATGCGACTGTCGGCGCATGACTGGGGCGACAGCGTCGAGATCGGCAATGGCGCCGCCGTCCATGTCGAGCCGGTGCATCACTGGTCGGCGCGTGGCGCCCGAGACCGGCGCATGGCGCTCTGGGCCGGCTTTGTCGTCGAAACGCCTGACGGCAAGCTCTATTTCGCCGGCGACACCGGCTTCCACGATGGCATCAACTACCGGCGGATGGCCGAGAAACATGGCGGTTTCCGCTTCGCCATTCTGCCGATCGGCGCTTATGAGCCGCGCTGGTTCATGGCGCCGCAGCACCAGAACCCCTGGGAAGCGGTGCAAGGCATGACGCTGTGCAACGCCGCCCATGCCGCCGGCTGTCACTGGGGCACCTTCCAGCTCACCGACGAGCCGATCGACGAGCCGGCGCGCAAATTGACCGAGGCGCTTGACGATCGAGGCATCCCACGCGAGCGCTTTCGCGCCTTGCGGCCGGGCGAGGTCTGGGATGTGCCGGAGCACATAGCGCCCTGATCCGCATCGGTTCGACGGAACCCCAGCGCTGCAACCGCGTTTTCATGTGGTTGAAATATTTGCCGGTTTGCGAGGCATTGTCATGCTCAAATGGATTATCATTCTCCTGATCGTCGCCGCGGCGGCGAGCTTGCTCGGCATGCCGGCACTGGCAGGTGCCGCGGCCACGGGTGCGCGCATCCTTATCGGCATCGTTCTGATCATCTTCCTGCTGGTGGTGCTGGGCATTTTCGCCGTCACGTAAGTCCGGCGCTTTCGCCGAGACCAAGCGGCTGCGCACTGGTAATTCCTGCCCGTTTCCGCCATATAGCGCCAAACGGACACGGAATTTTTCGGAGCAATGGCCAGCACTGCCCCTTTCGCCAAGATGAACGGCATCGGCAACGAGATCATCGTTGCCGATATGCGTGGCCGTGCCGATCGGGTGACGGCGGCGGCGGCGATTGCGCTGAACGCCGATGCCGCGACCAGCTTCGACCAGATCATGGCGATCCATGACGCCAGGACGCCTGGCACCGCCTTTTTCATCGACATCCTGAATTCCGATGGAACCGGTGCGCAGGCCTGCGGCAATGGCATGCGCTGCGTCGTCCAGGCGCTCGCCGCCGAGACCGGCCAGAAGATCTTCACCTTCGAGACCGTGGCGGGCATCCTCAATGCGCGCGAACACGCCGACGGTTCGATCTCGGTCGACATGGGCACGCCGCGCTTCGGCTGGCAGGATATCCCGCTGGCCGAGGAATTCCGCGACACCCGCATGATCGAGCTGCAGATCGGCCCGATCGACGCCCCCGTGCTGCATTCACCCTCGGTCGTTTCGATGGGCAACCCGCACGCGATCTTCTGGGTCGACAACGACGTCTGGTCCTACGAGCTCGACCGCTTCGGTCCGCTGCTCGAGAACCACCCGATGTTCCCCGAGCGCGCCAACATAACCATCGCTCAGGTTACTTCGCCCGAAACCATGATCATCCGCACCTGGGAACGCGGCGCCGGCCTGACCAAGGCCTGCGGCTCGGCCTCCTGCGCCGCCGTCGTGGCCGCGGCTCGCACCAATCGGACCGGCCGCAGCGTCAGTCTGTTGACGCCAGGCGGCGGCACGCTGCATGTCGAATGGCGCGACGATGACCACGTGGTCCTGACGGGCGCCGCCGAATGGGAATTTTCCGGCAACTTCGACCCGTCGATCGGGACATGGGCCCGCGACACTGAAAGCGCGGCCTGATGTCCGCTCTGCCCAAGAGCCCGATGTCCCCGGGGATCGATGTCGTCACCTTCGGCTGCCGGCTCAACACCTATGAATCGCAGGTGATGCGGCGCGAGGCTGAAAGTGCGGGCCTCGGCGCGTTGGAAGGTGGCGCCGTGATCTTCAACACCTGCGCCGTGACAGGCGAAGCAGTGCGCCAGGCCAAGCAGGCGATCCGCAAGGCGCGCCGCGACAACCCGCGAGCCCGCATCATCGTCACCGGCTGCGCCGCGCAGACCGAGCCTGAAAAATTCGCCGCCATGGACGAGGTCGATCTCGTGCTTGGCAATGAAGAGAAGCTGAACGCGAATTCCTACCGCGCGCTGCCGGATTTCGGCGTCAACGACACCGAGAAGGCGCGCGTCAACGATATCTTTTCGGTGCGTGAGACCGCAGGCCACCTGGTCGACGCCATCGAGGGCCGCGCACGCGCCTTCGTCCAGGTGCAGAACGGCTGCGACCACCGCTGCACCTTCTGCATCATTCCCTACGGCCGCGGCAATTCGCGCTCGGTGCCGATGGGCGCCGTGGTCGAGCAGGTCAAGCGGCTCGCCGGCAACGGCTATGCCGAGATCGTTCTGACCGGCGTCGACATGACTTCATTCGGCGCCGACCTGCCGGGCGCGCCGAAGCTCGGCAAACTGGTGAAGACCATCCTGAAACAGGTGCCCGATGTTAAGCGCCTGCGGCTGTCGTCGATCGATTCGATCGAGGCCGACGACGATTTGCTCGACGCCATCGCCACCGAGCCCCGGTTGATGCCGCATCTGCATCTGTCGCTGCAGTCGGGCGACGACATGATCCTGAAGCGCATGAAGCGAAGGCATCTGCGCGATCAGTCGATCCGCTTCTGCGAGGATGTGCGCAAACTGCGCCCCGGTATCGTCTTTGGCGCCGACATCATCGCCGGCTTCCCGACCGAGACCGACGAAATGTTCGAGAACTCGGAGAAAATTGTCGAGGAGTGTGGCCTGACCCATCTCCACGTCTTCCCCTTCAGCCCACGCGAAGGCACGCCTGCCGCGCGCATGCCGCAGCTCCGCCGCGAGGTGGTCAAGCAGCGCGCCGCCCGGCTGCGCGCCGCCGGTGAAGTTGCCTATGTCAGGCATCTGTCGTTGCTCACCGGTACGCGTCAGTCGATCCTGATCGAGCGAGACGGCCTTGGCCGCACCGAGGGTTTTACGCTTGCCGCACTCGGCACGGGCGCACCGGGTGAGATCGTCGAGGCCGATATATCGGGCCACGATGGTACCAGGCTGATCGCGGCGCCGCTTGCCGCCCGCGCCGCCTGAGAAACGCAAAGCATGGCTGGTTTTTTCAAGAAGATATTTTCGTTCGGCAAGAAAGAGGTGGTCGAGGAACGGATCGACGAGACCGCCCCGCTACCGCCGATCAAATGGGAAGCACTCGATGCGCTGAAGCCGGCGGCCGAACAGGTCGTCCCGGAGTTCTTGAAGCGCGACGAGCCGCGACCCGAGGCAGAAACGACGCCGACGGTCGAGCCGGAGGTAATTCCTGCGCCGGAACCGGCGCCTGTCGAGGAACCGGTGCCCGCGCCGGAGCCGACCATCCCGCCAGCACCGGAGCCGACTGTTCCCTCCGAGCCGGAACCTCTGCCGGAGCCCGCGCCGAAAGAAGAACCGGCGCCCGCGCCAGAGACTCCAGAGCCGCCGGCGCCCGAGGAAGTTCCGCTCACCCCTGCGACTCCCGAACCCACGCCCGAACGGCAGCCGCAAGAAGTCCCAGCGCCGGCGCCGGCCGAACCGGAGATCGTCCCGTCACGCCCGGAAAAGCGGCCGGAGCCGGCACCAGTCGAAGTGCCGACGCCGGCCGAGGTTCCGGCAGAAACACCAGCGCCGATCGAGGTGCCCACACCGGCGCCGTCCCCTCTTCAGCCGTCTTCAGAGGCCGGCGCCGCTCCTCATCCGCCTGCCGGCACCTTCTCCCCGTATAGCGACGGGGAGAAGGAAGAAGTTTCAGCGCCGACGCCCGAAGCACCCGCCGCCGAAATCGCACCTCCCATTCGCCAGCCTGCGCCGATCGAATCGCAGCCGGTCATTGCGGAAATTGCGCCCGAGCCGCAGCCTCTTCCACCACCCGCGCCGGAGCCGAAAGCCGCCCCCGGCAAGGTGACCGTCACCAAGAAGGTCGAGCAGAAGGCCGAGCCGCAAAAGGCGCCGGAGCCGGCACCGAGGCGCTCTTGGTTCCAGCGCATGAAGGACGGGCTTGCCCGCTCGTCCAAGGAACTGACCGGCAACATTGCCGGCGTCTTCACCAAGCGCAAGCTGGACGAAGAGACTTTGCAGGACCTGGAGGATGTGCTGATCCGCGCCGATCTCGGCATGGAGACCGCCTTGCGCGTTACCGACGCGCTGGCCGCCAGCCGCTACGGCAAGGACGTTTCCGACACCGAGGTCCGCGCCATCATGGCGGCCGAGGTGGAAAAAGTGCTGACCCATGTCGCCATGCCGCTGGAGCTCGACCTCTCGCACAAGCCGCATGTCATCCTGGTGGTTGGCGTCAACGGCACCGGCAAGACCACCACCATCGGCAAGCTCGCCGCCAAGCTGACCGATGGCGGCCTGTCGGTCATGCTCGCCGCCGGCGACACGTTCCGCGCGGCAGCCATCGAGCAGCTGAAAATCTGGGGCGAGCGGACGAAATCGCCGGTCATCGCCTCCAAGCTCGGCGCCGATGCCGCGGGCCTTGCCTATGATGCATTCGAGCGGGCGAAAGAGGCCGGCTCCGACGTGCTGATCATCGACACCGCCGGCCGTCTGCAGAACAAGACCGAACTGATGGCCGAGCTCGAAAAGATCGTTCGCGTGCTCGGCAAGCTCGATCCGGAAGCGCCGCACACCGTGCTGCAGACGGTCGACGCCACCACCGGCCAGAACGCGCTCAACCAGGTCGAGATCTTCCGCAATATCGCCGGCGTCAACGGCCTGGTGATGACCAAGCTGGACGGCACGGCGCGCGGCGGTATTCTGGTGGCGATCGCGGCAAAGCACAAATTGCCGGTCTATTTCATCGGCGTCGGCGAACAGGTCGACGACCTCGAACCTTTCTCGGCAAGCGAATTCGCCAGGGCGATCGCTGGAGTAGCTTAACAAGCATGTCCCAAAAATGTGCAGACTTTTTGGATCAGATCATGCGCAAGAAAGAGATTCCATGAACCCACCCATTCTCGAACGCGATCCGTCGGACCCGCAGAAGCAGAAGAAGGAAGGCGTCAATCCGCTGCTCAAGCTGGTGCTGGAGTTGGGTCCGTTGATGGTGTTCTTCTTCGCCAATGCGCGCAGCGGATGGCTGGTGCAGAAATTCCCTGTTCTGGCCGAGTTCGGCGGGCCGATCTTCGTCGCCACCGGCCTGTTCATGGCCGCCACGGCAATCGCGCTGATCGCCTCGTGGCTGCTCACCCGCACCTTGCCGATCATGCCGATGGTGTCGGGCGTCGTCGTCTTCATTTTCGGCGCGCTGACGCTCTATCTGCAGGACGACATCTTCATCAAGATGAAGCCGACCATCGTCAACACGCTGTTCGGCGGGGTGCTGCTCGGCGGCCTGTATTTCGGCAAGTCGCTGCTTGGCTATGTCTTCGATTCAGCCTTCAGCCTCGACGCTGAAGGCTGGCGCAAGCTGACCTTCCGCTGGGGCCTGTTCTTCCTGTTCCTGGCCATCGTCAATGAGGTGGTGTGGCGCAATTTTTCCACCGACGCCTGGGTTACTTTCAAGGTCTGGGGCATCATGCCGATCACGCTTCTGTTCACCTTCAGCCAGATGCCGCTGATCCTGCGCCATTCGCTGGACGACAAGACCGGCAAAGAAGAGAAGGCCGGGAAATAGAGCCTGCAGATAAGGGGAAAGGACCATGGAATTCGTCACCACGCGCGACCAGTTGAGGACGATCTACAAGACGCCACGGCCGACCGACGGTTCTATCCGCAAGGAGCTGAAAAAACTTGACGGCCATTGCCGCTCCTTCATCGGCAAGAGCCCATTCGTGCTGATTGGCTCGTCCGACGGTGCCGGCAATGCCGACGTGACGCCGAAGGGCGACAAACCGGGCTTTGCCACCGTTCTGGACGACACCACCATCGCCATTCCCGACCGGCCCGGCAACAACCGGCTCGACACGCTGGAAAACATCCTCGTCAATCCCTCGGTCGGGCTGCTCTTCCTCATCCCCGGCATGAACGAGACGCTGCGCGTCAACGGCGATGCCCGCATCACCGTCGACGCAAATTTGCGCGAACGGCTCGCCGTCGACGGCAGGGAGCCGCAAAGCGTTGTCGTGGTCAGCGTCAAGGCGGCCTACATGCACTGCGCAAAAGCCTTCATGCGCTCGGATTTGTGGAAGCCGGAAACCTGGTACGACCGCGCGACGCTGCCGACGCTCGGCCAGATCATGCGCGATCAGCTGGCGGTTGCCGATTCCGCCGAGGCGACCGACCGCTGGCTCGACGAGGAATACAAGAAGACGATGTGGTAGTTTTTGCGGACGCGATTCGCGTCTGGACCGATTCCATACCTTGCTGAACATCCTTGCCATTTCCGGCAGCCTGCGCGCGGCCTCCACAAATTCGGCGCTGATCGCCGCACTGGCGCGCGAAGCGCCGTCCGGCTGCCGCGTCACCGTCCATGACGGGCTTGGCCGTTTGCCGATCTTCAATCCCGACGATGAAGGCGAGCGGACGCCGCTCGAAGCCTCCAAGCTGATCGATGCCGTCAGTCGAGCCGACGGCCTGATCGTCTCCTGTCCGGAATATGCCCATGGCGTGCCGGGCGGGCTGAAGAACGCGCTCGACTGGCTGGTCTCGCGCGATGCCGCCGTCGCCAAGCCCGCCATGCTGGTACACGCCTCGCCGCGCTCGCTGTTCGCCCGCGCCGCATTGGCCGAGATCATGCGCACCATGTCGTTCGCGCTTTACGACGATGTGCTGGAGATCGCCCTGCTCGGCAGGAAGCCGCCGGAGGTGGCGGGCATCCTGGCGGCGCCGGCGAACCGGCAGGCGATGCATGATGCACTGAATGCCTTCGCGGAGTTTATCCGCTCGCGTTGAGCGGCGGCCTCTCTTCCTTCTCCCCTTGTGGGTCTAAAGGACGGGGCGAGACCCGTTGCTCGCCCCAGGGTGGTGGCCTCGCGAAGCGAGGTCGGATGAGGGATGTTCCAGCTTGGCACCGACGGCAATCCGTCACCCACCCCTCAACCGTCTCGGCGCTGCGCGCCGATCCACCTCCCACAACAAGGGGAGAAGGAAAGATCGCGCACTACCCCTTTCGCAGCGTCTCCACATCGGTCTTCCCCACGTACCAATCGCGGGCGTTGACCTCTTCAAAAACCACCCAGACATCGTCGTTGCTCAGCCCGGTGGCGTCCATGATGGCCGCGGTGACCTTCTTGGCGATATCCGCCTTTTTGCCCGCCGGATCGGCGGCGATCACTTCCTTGACGATGCGGATGTTGACGAATGGCATTTCTTGTCCTCCCGGGGATGTTCGTGCTCACGACCCGCTTCGATGAAACCGTCGAACGGCCGCCAGTGTTCAAGCCTCAGTATGTCTTGGCGCCGTTGACCATCAGCCGCACCATGTAGAGCGACGTGGTGCCGGCGATGTAAAGGCAATTCAGCTTGTTGCCGCCGAACACGCAATTGGCGGTGACTTCCGGCACCTTGACCTTGCCGATCAGCGTGCCGTCCGGATCGTAGCAATGGATGCCGTCGGCGGCACTGGTCCAGATGCGGCCGTCCTCGTCGAGCCTGAAGCCGTCGAACAGGCCGGCGGTGCAGTCGGCGAAGACTTTTTCGCCGGAGACTTTCTTGCCGCCCTTGCCGACATTGAACACCCGCATATGCGCCGGATTCTGCGCGCCATGCGTGCGGCCGGTATCGACGACATAAAGCTTGCTCTCGTCCAGCGAGAAGGCGAGGCCGTTAGGCCTGACCATGTCGGTGATGACGGCTTCGACCTCGCCGGTGCCGGGATCGACCCGGTAGACGTGGCAGGCGCCGATTTCGCTCTCAGCCCTGTCGCCCTCATAATCCGTATCGATGCCGTAGCTTGGATCGGTGAACCAGATGGAACCGTCGGATTTCACCACCGCGTCGTTGGGCGAATTCAGCCGCTTGCCTTTCCATTTGGCCGCGATCGTGGTGACCGAGCCGTCGAACTCGGTGCGGCTGACGCGGCGGCCCGAATGCTCGCAGGTGATCAGCCGGCCCTGCCGGTCGACGGTGTTGCCGTTCGAGTTGCCGGACGGCTGCCGGAAGACGCTGACATTGCCGTCGGTTTCGTCATAACGCAGCATGCGATTGTTGGGGATGTCGGACCAGACGACATAGCGGCCGGCGGCGAACCAGGCCGGCCCCTCCGCCCATTGGCATCCGGTGAACAGCTTCTCCACCTGCGCGTTGCCGTTGAACAGGCGCGCGAAGCGCGGATCGAGAATTTCATAATAGTCTGCGGCCGCCATGCTTTCCTCCCGGCATCAATGACAGGGATCAAGCCAGCCGGAGGGACAGAAGGCAATGTGGGTACGCACAGTGTCCCACAAAAGATCGCTTGCCGGCTCTGCGCATGACGTTAGCGCCGCATTAACCGGCTATGCGTCCAGCGCAATGGTGCATTGCAACATCTTCTTTTTGCAATGCACCATTACTATGTCATGCTTCGTATCGATCAAGGGAGGAAGAAACCGCCGCCGAAATGCGGCGCCAAAAGGAACCTTGCTATGATCCTCGACAGTCTCATGACCCGCGCTCGCAACAGCATTGCCAAGCGCAAGCACTACAACCGCCTTGTCGCCGAAATCGACAGCTTTTCCAGCCGCGATCTGGCCGACATGCGCGCCGACCGCTCGGAAATGCTCTACCAGATCCACAAGCAGATCTACGGCTGATCTCAAGCCCGATAAGACGCGCCGCCAAGGTGCGTTGAGATTCAGGTCAGGCCGAGTCGAAAACGGTGGTTTCCGAGAACCGGAGCGGAGCGTACTTTTGGTACGCGAGCACCGGAAGCGCAGGAAGCCGCTGTTTGCAGGCCGGCATCACCTGAATATCAATGCGCCGCCAGTGCCTTGTCGATCTGCGGCAACAGCAACGCCTGCACCGTCTCGGGCGTCAGCGGGCCGACATGTTTGTAGGCGATCTTGCCGTCCTTGCCGATGACGAAGGTTTCCGGCACGCCGTAGACGCCCCAGTCGATCGCCGCGCGGCCCGCTTCGTCGACCCCTATCGCCTGGAACGGATTGCCGAGATCGCCGAGGAACCGGCGTGCGTTTTCGGGCCGGTCCTTGTAGTTCAGCGCTGCCATGGTGAAACGCTTATCCTGCGACAACGCCAGAAGCACCGGGTGCTCTTCGCGGCATGGCGCGCACCACGACGCGAAGACGTTGACCAATGTGACCTTGCCGGCGAAGGTTTTCGAATCGAGCCCCGGCAGGTTTGAGCCCTCCAGCGCCCGCAGGCTGGTTTGCGGCGCAGGCAGGCCGATCAAGGCCGACGGCACTTCCGAAGCATCGCGCCCCGACAGCAGTTGCGACAGGAACAGTCCGGCCAGGCCGAGGAAGATCAGCAGCGGCAGAAGCACGAACAGGCGACGACTGGGCGGCGGCGTTTCCGTTTCGGTGCTCATGGCTTGGCGACCTTGTCGGAGCGACGCCTCACGCCGGACGCCTCCAGTTCGGCAAGCTCACGCTTGCGCGCCCGCTGGTCGAGCAGGATCCAGCCGATCAATCCGGCGAGCACCACGGCAGTGATGCCATAGGCGGCGGTCACGTAGAGTGCATGCGCACTCATGCGGCAGGTCCCGCTGAAGTGCGGCCTTCCAAGCCGATCATGTCGCCCAGTCTAGACATGCTTTTCCTTAGCCTCGCTCCGTCGGCTTCGCAATCGGTCGCCGAGCCACAGTCATACGCTGCGTCAATCCGTGCCATGGCGCAGCGCCAGCGCCGCCGAGACCGGACCCAGCACGCCAAGAAACAGGGTCAGCGCGGCAAGAATGAGGAAGGGCTGCAGAAACGGGTCGGGATTGGCGGTCGCCCCATAGCTTGCCGAAACGCCGAAGATCAGCACCGGGATGGTCAGTGGCAGCACCAGCACCGAGATCAGCAGCCCGCCACGCGGCAGCGCCACCGCCACCGCCGCACCGGCGGCGCCGATGAACGTGATGGCCGGCGTGCCGACCAGCAGCGTCAGCGCCGTGGCGCCGATGCCGAGCGGCTCCATGTTCATGAACAGGCCGAGCAAGGGAGCCGCAATGACCAGCGGCAGCACGCTGCCCGCCCAATGCGCCAGGCATTTCACCAGCACCGTCAAGGCCAGCATGTGGCGATCGTTGCCGAGCACCAGGAGATCGAGCGAACCGTCCTCGCGATCGGCCTGGAACAACCGGTCGAGCCCGAGCAGGCAGGACAACAGCGCGCCGATCCACAGGATGGCCGGTCCGATGCGGGCCAGCAGCTTCAGGTCCGGCCCGACCCCGAACGGGATGGTGACGATGACGGCGAGGAAGAAGATGACCCCGGTCAGCGCTCCGCCGCCGGCACGGATGTTGAGGCGGATGTCGCGCAGGAAGAGCGCTAGCATGGTTTGAGATGCTTTCGCCCAGACACCATCAACCGGCTTCCCCCATCCTCAACTCCATCCCCTCGACCCCGAGCGGCAGATGCGTCGCCGCGACAATCATCCCGCCATCCGCGCAATGTCTCGTCATCAACCCCGCGAACCGGCCCTCCGAAGCCTTGTCCAACCCAGCCGTCGGCTCATCCAGCAGCCACAATGGCCGGTGGCTGACCAGCAGTTTCGCGATCGCCGCGCGGCGCCGCTGCCCGGTCGATAGATAGCCGAACGGCAGGTGGCCGATGCCGCCGAGCCCGACCGTTTCCAGCGCCTCTTCGACGCCGAGCTGTCCGTCGCCATTGAAGTCTCGCCAAAAGCGCAAATTCTCCGCCACGCTGAGCGCCGGCTTCATTGCGTTCTGGTGGCCGAGATAGTGACAGGCCGAGGCAACAGACGGAAACGCTTCGCCCCCGTCTTCAACCTTCATGACGCCCTCAATCCTCACGCTGCCTTCCGCCGCCGGCAGCAGCCCGGCGATGATCCGCAGCAAGGTCGACTTGCCCGATCCGTTCGGCCCGGTGACGATAAGCGCCTGACACTCCTCCAAGGCAAAGCCGATGCCGGAAAACACCGCGTCGCCGCCTCGCTCGCCGCCCAGATTTTCGGCGATCAGCCGCATTCCTCGCCTGCCCTGAAACCATGTGTCGCGGCCGCTGCCGCATCGCACAAAATTGCTTTCCAACTGTCTAGAACTATTCCAGAAAATTCTCTATATGCGGTGCATCCGTGCCAGCGGTCGGCACGGGAACAGAATTAGCGCCGAACCAGCGCACGCGCCGCCTTGAACGGCTCGGGTTGCTTGGGAACGGACAGCGGAAATGGCCGTACCCGCACCTTTGCGCGTGATTGCATGCCATCGGCGTCCGTTCCCTTTCAGGCTGAACAGACAAGGATCGCACGTGTCAAAATCCCTCGACAGTTTCAATTGCCGCCGCACGCTGACCGCAGGCGGCGCTGAATATGCCTATTTCGATCTCATCGAGGCCGAAAAGAACGGCCTTACCGGCATCTCGCAACTGCCCTATTCGATGAAGGTGCTGCTGGAAAACCTGCTGCGCAACGAAGACGGCCGCTCCGTCACCAAGGACTCGATCCAGGCGGTGGCCGGCTGGCTGACCGATAAGGGCACCGCCGGCGTCGAGATCGCCTATCGCCCGGCCCGCGTGCTGATGCAGGATTTCACCGGCGTTCCGGCCGTGGTCGATCTTGCCGCAATGCGCGACGCCATGGCTTCGCTCGGCGGCGATCCGCAGAAGATCAACCCGCTGGTGCCGGTCGACCTCGTCATCGACCATTCCGTCATCGTCGACGAATTCGGCACGCCGATGGCCTTCGCCCGCAATGTCGAGCTGGAATATGAACGCAACGAAGAGCGCTACAAATTCCTGAAATGGGGCCAGCAGGCGTTCCGCAACTTCCGCGTCGTGCCGCCCGGCACCGGCATCTGCCATCAGGTCAACCTCGAATATCTCGGCCAGGTGGTGTGGACCAACACCGAGGACGGCGAAACCACAGCCTATCCCGACACCTGCGTCGGCACCGATTCGCACACCACCATGATCAACGGCCTGGGCGTGCTCGGCTGGGGCGTCGGCGGCATCGAGGCCGAGGCGGCCATGCTCGGCCAGCCGGTCTCCATGCTGCTGCCGGAAGTCATCGGCTTCCGCCTCACCGGCAAGCTGAAAGAGGGCGTCACCGCCACCGACCTCGTGCTCACCGTCACCCAGATGCTGCGCAAGAAGGGGGTCGTCGGCAAGTTCGTCGAGTTCTTCGGCCCGGGCCTCTCCAACATGACGCTGGCCGACCGCGCCACCATCGGCAACATGGCCCCCGAATATGGCGCCACCTGCGGCTTCTTCCCGGTCGACTCGGAAACCATCCGCTATCTCACAATGTCCGGCCGCAGCGAGGACCGCATCGCGCTGGTCGAGGCCTATGCCAAGGCGCAGGGCCTGTGGCGTGAAACCGGCTCGGCCGACCCTGTCTTCACTGATCTGCTCGAGCTCGAACTTGGCTCCGTCGTGCCGTCGATGGCCGGCCCCAAGCGGCCGGAAGGCCGCGTCGCCCTGGAAGGCATTCCGGAAGGCTTCGCCAAGGCGATGGAGACCGAATACAAGAAGGCGGCCGAAATCTCCAAGCGCTACGCCGTCGAAGGCACCGACCATGATCTCGGTCACGGCGATGTCGTCATTGCCGCCATCACCTCCTGCACCAACACCTCGAACCCGAGCGTGCTGATCGGCGCCGGTCTTTTGGCCCGCAATGCCAACCGGCTCGGTTTGAAGCAGAAGCCGTGGGTGAAGACCTCGCTGGCTCCCGGCAGCCAGGTGGTCGCCGAATATCTGGAGAAATCCGGCCTGCAGAAGGAGCTCGACCAGATCGGCTTCAACCTGGTCGGCTTCGGCTGCACCACCTGTATCGGCAATTCCGGCCCGCTGCCGGCGCCGATCTCCAAAACCATCAACGACAAGGGCCTGATCGCCGCCGCGGTCCTGTCCGGCAATCGCAACTTCGAAGGCCGTGTCTCGCCTGACGTGCAGGCCAACTATCTGGCCTCGCCGCCGCTGGTCGTCGCGCACGCGCTGGCCGGAACTGTCACCAAGGACCTCACGACAGAGCCGCTCGGCGAGGACAAGAACGGCGAGCCGGTCTACCTCAAGGACATCTGGCCAAGCTCGGCCGAGATCCAGGAGTTCATCGAGAAGAACGTCACCCGCGAGCTGTTCGCCCGCAAATATGCCGACGTCTTCAAGGGCGACGAGTACTGGCAGAACGTCAAGGCGCCGGAAGGCCAGACCTATGCCTGGGACGACAACTCGACCTATGTGCAGAACCCGCCCTATTTCGCCGGCATGACATCAGGTTTCGGCAAGATCGGCGACATCAAGGGCGCCCGCGTGCTCGGCCTGTTCGGCGACAAGATCACCACCGATCACATCTCGCCGGCGGGTTCGATCAAGGCGGCCTCACCGGCCGGCAAATACCTCACCGACCACGGCGTCGGCGTCGCCGACTTCAACCAGTACGGCACACGGCGCGGCAATCACGAGGTGATGATGCGCGGCACCTTCGCCAACATCCGCATCCGCAACCATATGCTGGGCGAGAACGGCCGCGAGGGCGGCTACACCATCCACTACCCGTCGAAGGAAGAGGAATCGATCTACGACGCGGCGATGGAGTACAAAAGGGAAGGCGTGCCGCTGGTCGTCTTCGCCGGCGTCGAATACGGCAACGGCTCGTCGCGCGACTGGGCGGCCAAGGGAACCAATCTGCTCGGTGTCCGCGCGGTCATCGCCCAGTCTTTCGAGCGCATCCATCGCTCGAACCTGGTCGGCATGGGCGTCATCCCCTTCGTCTTCGAGGAAGGCACCTCATGGGCATCGCTCAACCTCAAGGGAGACGAGCTGGTCGAGATCGACGGGCTGAGCACCATCAAGCCGCGCCAGACGATGATCGCCAAAATCACCTATGGCGACGGCACGGTGAAGAACGTGCCGATCATCTGCCGCATCGATACGCTGGATGAGCTCGACTACTTCAAGAACGGCGGCATCCTGCAATACGTGCTGCGCGATCTGGCAGCTTAGTAAGGGAGTAAGGGAGTAGGGGAGTAGGGAAGGGAATACCTATTCCCCTATTCCCCTATTCCCCTATTC